>QIKU01000215.1 GCA_003232015.1 Gammaproteobacteria bacterium | reverse complement strand
ATCTGAAAAGCACGGGAATAGAGGAAATCCCCGACCAGCACACTGGCTTCATTGCCCCAAAGGCTGTTCGCCGTTTCCTGACCACGGCGCAGGTCAGAAGCGTCCACGACATCATCATGGAGCAGTGTGGCGGTATGAATAAACTCAATAATAGCTGCAATATCAATATGTTCGGATCCTGAATAACCAATCGCGCGGGCGCAGAGCAGGTGGATAACCGGGCGTAAGCGTTTACCACCACTGTTGATGATATGGGTGCCTACCTGATTAATCAGCACGATTTCGGATTGTAAACGCTTTAAAATGGTCGTATCGACCTGCTTCATGTCGTCAGCGATCAGGGCGTAAATAGAGTCAATATTCATAATTGTCCGCACGAATAACGAGAAGTCAGATAACGGTGTTGAAAATCCACTCAAAATGCTCATTTACTGCGTGTAAATTCCGCTTTTCGTGGCTTTGCGCCTTGTTCTCTAGCTTCTCGCTATCCGTGCCTTTATTTGTTAGGTTGCAAAAGCCCATGAATGCTAGGGGGCGAGCCGCAAGCTGTCAAGTTCCCTTTGGTATACTAGGTTCATTATCGCGCATTAGTGAAAATATGTGTGTCGAGCAAAAAAAGGTGAAAAAATCACTGAAAATACCTTTAAAATCTTTGACCCGTACAGGCTGAACCAGTACAATTGCCGGCTCAATTAACACCAGCCTTATCGAGTGATTTTTTTTATCTGATAGGGCTTTACTGGAGATGATTTAATGTACGCGGTAATTGAAAGCGGCGGTAAGCAATATCGAGTTGCCCAAGGCCAATATTTAAAAGTTGAAAAACTGGATGTTGAAGAAGGTGGCAGTCTGGATATCGAGAAAGTTTTAATGGTTGCCGATGGCGACGACATTAAAATTGGCGCACCTTATGTTGCCGGTGGCAAAGTAACGGTTAAAGTAAAAAGTCATGGTCGTGGAGACAAAATTCGAATTATTAAATTCCGTCGTCGTAAGCACTCGCGTAAAACGCAGGGTCATCGTCAACACTATACTGAAATCGAAGTTACTGGCATTAGCGCAAGCTAGTCCGGTTTAAGGAGTAATAATATGGCTCATAAGAAAGCTGGCGGTAGTACCCGTAATGGTCGTGATTCCCAGTCGAAACGTTTAGGTGTTAAATGCTATGGCGGTGAATCGGTTCCTGCAGGCAGCATTATTATTCGTCAACGAGGCACTAAAGTTCACCCGGGTGTGAATGTTGGTCGCGGTGGAGATGACACGTTATTCGCAAAAGTTAGCGGTACGGTTCAATTTGAAATTAAAGGTCCAAAACGACGCAAGCAAGTGAGCATTATTGCGGCGGCTTAAGACTTTCTAATTTAGTTATTTCAAAGGACCTCGTCATTGACGGGGTTTTTTGTTTTTTGCCAGCACAAATGCTGTGAAGCTAGATAACGGCGTTAAAATCTAACTCAAAATGCTCATTTACTACGTGTAAATTCCGCTTTTTCGTTAAATTTTGCCTTGTTCTCTAGCTTCACAGCATCCGTGCCGCACAAATAAATTTAAAGTGTTAAATTTAGTTTTTATTATTTTAAGTATCAGGTAATCCAATGAAATTTGTAGACGAAGCAGTCATTAAAGTGAAAGCCGGTAAAGGTGGTAACGGTGCGGCTACGTTTCGCCGTGAAAAATTCATTGAATTTGGTGGCCCGGATGGTGGTGACGGCGGTGATGGTGGCGATGTTATTATGCTCGGCGATGTTAATGCCAATACGCTGGCTGACTTTCGTTTTGTACGTCACTATCAGGCAGAAAAAGGTCGCCCCGGCGCACGGCGTAAAATGACCGGTCGTGGCGGTGAAGACAAAGTTATTCGTGTACCATTGGGTACGCAAATTTTTGATGAAGACACCAATGAACTGATTGGTGATGTTGTAAAAGATAAGCAACGTGTGGTGGTTGCCAAAGGTGGCGAACACGGCATTGGTAATGTGCATTTTAAAAGCAGCACCAACCGTGCGCCACGTCAGTTTACATCAGGAACCGAAGGTGAAGAACGTCCGTTACGTTTAGAACTTAAAGTGCTTGCCGATGTGGGGCTGTTGGGATTACCTAATGCAGGCAAGTCGACGTTTATTCGTTCGGTTTCTGCAGCTAAACCCAAAGTAGCCGACTATCCGTTTACAACCTTGCACCCTAATTTAGGTGTGGTCAGTGTTGAAGAGCATCGCAGTTTTGTTGTTGCGGATATTCCCGGCATTATCGAGGGGGCAGCCGAAGGTGCCGGTTTAGGCATTACCTTCTTGAAACATATATCGCGTACACGTTTGCTATTACATATTGTGGATACGGTGCCATTTGACCATGAAGTGGATCCGGTTGAAAGTGTTCGAGTGATTGAAAAAGAACTGGATAAATACGGCCAGGATTTATCAAATTACACCCGCTGGTTGGTGTTGAATAAAATGGATTTAATCCCTGAAGACACGCAACAGGAATATTGTGATGATATTATTAAAAGGTTAGATTGGACGGGGCCGGTTTATAAAATAGCGGCAATCAATAAACAGGGCACACAAGCACTGTGTTTTGATATTATGGCGCATGTGGAAGAACAGTTAGCGTTGAATTTAGAAAAAGAAAATAAAGTGGAATAAAAGTGAACTGCCATTTTCGTCTCGACAATTGCTCCTGCATTGTTCTACCTTCGACCATCCATGGGCTCGTCTGCGGGAATGACGGCTAGCAGATATGAATGAATAACTAAAATGACAAATACAGACAGCCATTATCGTGAACACTTAAAATCATCCCATCGCTGGGTGATTAAAATTGGCAGCGCTCTGCTGACCAATGACGGTGCCGGTTTAAATAAAGAGAATATAAAAATTTGGGTAGAGCAAATTGCAACGCTGCGTAAAGCCGGGCTGGAAGTTGTTTTAGTTTCATCCGGTGCGGTAGCCGAAGGCATGAGCCGTTTAGGTATTAATGAAAGGCCAACTGCGGTACATGAACTACAGGCCGCTGCTGCTGTTGGCCAAATGGGTCTGGTGCAGGCGTATGAATCAGAGTTTAGCCATTATGGTTTACACACGGCACAGGTCTTATTAACCCACGATGACTTATCGAACCGGCAGCGTTATTTAAATGCGCGCAGCACTATTCGTAGCTTGCTTGATTTAAATGTTATTCCTGTTATTAATGAGAATGACACGGTTGTAACCGATGAAATTCGTTTTGGTGATAATGATACGCTTGCTGCCCTGGTTGCAAACCTGATTGAAGCGGATCATTTAATTATTCTAACGGATCAGGATGGTTTGTTTGATAAAAATCCACGCAATAATACAGATGCAAAAATTATCCAGCAAGCAAACGTAAGTGATACCGTTCTGGATGCTATGGTTGAATCAACCGGTGGTAAGTTTGGTAGCGGTGGTATGTTAACAAAGCTCCGAGCTGCAAGACTTGCCGCACGCTCCGGTACTAATACGGTTATTGCCAGTGGTCGTGATGCAAACAACTTAACACGTATTTATGCTGCCGATAATATTGGTAGCCTGCTCTTTACCGAAAATAAAGCAGACAGTGCCCATAAACAATGGCTGGCCGGGCACTTGCAAATGCGCGGCACCCTGACGATAGATGAAGGTGCAGAAAAAGTATTAAACAAATCGGGTAGTAGTTTACTGTCGGTTGGGATTAAAAATGTAAATGGCCAGTTTAACCGCGGTGAGATGGTCTCGTGTGTTTCTTTAGATGGGAAACAAATTGCCTGCGGTCTGGTAAACTACAATGCCGATGAAATACGCCGACTTATGGGTAAGCCAAGCAGTCAAATAAAAGATATTCTGGGTTATATTAATGAAGATGAAATTATCCATCGGGATAACCTGGTATTAGTTTAATATTTTCCACAAAGGGCCGGCTCTCCATCGTGCCCTTTGTGGTAAAAAGTTTTTGATCTTTAACTTAATCAATAACAGGCGATAAATTCACTCGTAATGCAATCTTATGCCCAGGATTGTATGGCATTGTTGTAGTGAACACGCGACCACGGAATTTATAACTGACATTGTAACCCTCAATCTGTTTTCTGGTTTCACTGACATTTTGTACATCACAACGTTGCTGGTAACCGGTATATTGTTGTGTGTAAGTGTGCTTGTCGGCAATACTGCTTCCAATTTGTGAGCCGATTAAAGCGCCCACAACAGCACGGGCTTTACGAGATTCTCCTCGACCAATATTATTACCAATTACACCACCAATTAAGCCGCCTAATAACATCCTGCCGCTACGATTGCCATCATTGTAGTCGGTATGAGTGACGCGTTCTTTATAGCAACGCTCGGTGGGTGTATTGATGGTGACATATTTAAAAATTGGCGTAACATTGACAACCTTCGCCTTTACGATAAAGTTATCAAGATCTGCTGTATTCCTTCCATGATCATTATGGCTTGCTTGCGCTAATGGCATGGCCGTTATCATTGTTGCCAGGCTGGTTATTATGATACTTCTGGTTTTGATTTTCATAACGTGTCTCCTGTTTAAAATGGCATTTTTTCAGTGTTGAGCACAGTGTAGTGGGATGATGCTGAACGGAACCTGAATCGGTGATTAATAATTTATGCTATATATGGATGTAATATGAGAATTTTGCTGTTATCGGCGTATAACGCACAAAGCCATCAGGCCTGGTGCGACAAATTATTACAGATGTTTCCTGAGCATGACTGGCAGGTACTGACGTTGCCGGGGCGCTATTTTAACTGGCGAATACGCAGCAATGCCTTGAGTTGGGGTTTAACTCAACGAGAACTTCTGGAGCAACAATATGACCGGGTTATTGCAACGTCGATGGTGGACTGCGCCACCTTACGGGGCTTAGTTCCTAACCTGGCAAATATCCCCTGGATTGTTTACTTTCATGAAAACCAGTTTGAATACCCGGTGAGTGCTGAAAATGATTATCTAGAGCCGAAAATGGTCAGCTTGTACAATGCGTTATGTGCCGACAAACTGGTTTTTAATACAGACTATAATTACCAGAGCTTTATAACCGGGTTAGGTAAGTTTCTTGGGAAAATGCCAGATGCTGTACCTGAAGATACAATTGATATTATTGCTGCTAAACATACTGTTATTCCGGTTCCTATTAATAAAGTAGAATCAGTTAAAAAAGAAAATAATCCTGTGCCTGTTTTATTGTGGAATCATCGCTGGGAATACGATAAAGGTCCTGAACAGCTTTATGCCTTTTTAGAAGTGCTACGGCAACGTGATTTTATGTTTAAGATTAATCTTATTGGCCAGCAATTTAGAGCCATCCCTACGGCATTACTAAAAATAAAAGAAAAATTTCCTGACGAAATAATAAACTATGGTTTTATTGAGTCGCCAGAAGATTATAATAATCTTCTGCAACAGTCGGATTTTATATTATCAACAGCCTTGCATGACTTTCAGGGGTTGGCGGTATTAGAATCTGTGGCAGCCGGTTGTATTCCTGTTGTGCCTGACCGATTGGCTTATAAGGAAATTTTTCCTGAAAAATATCGCTATCAGTCAATACCTTCAAGTCTGGGTAACGAAGCAGAGAATATGGCAGACAAGCTGATTAGTTTAAACAGGAAAAGACTAAAGATGGAACTGAATATAGCTGATATTGGTATAGCGGGTTTCAGTGTCAAAAAGCTAAAGCCATTGTACGCAAAAATTTTATTTTCGAGTTAGCATAAACTCCTGTAAACCACTCCTCATTAATACCGAACGGGCGTATTGAAAGTTTGGCAGATACTTATTTATAGCCAGTGGTGTGAGTGGGGTATGTTGCCTAATTTCATCATTACTAACGGCATGCTTGATTCTGCCTGAATCCAGTATTTTAAAAACAGACGGGTGTATAGGACGGTTCTCGGAAGTAAATAAAAAACCATGAATAATTGTTTTGTTTGTGCAAAAGTTTAAAAGATGATTGTGTACATAGGGTAGTATTTTAGGATGGATAAAATTAAAACTATCCCAGCTAAGAATTAGATCATATTGTGTGAGGGCAGGTGGGATTATTTCTTTAATATTTTTTACCAGAGTCTGATTTGGATTTTCTTCCTCTGGCCACGCTAGTTCGCTTAACGGTTGAATACAGTCGGCTATTGTTAAATAGCCTGCTTGTTCCGAGTAAAAATTGAAGCTGTCCGGTTGGGCTTCACCCAAATCGAGTACTTTTGGTTTTGCAACGCGAGCAGCATTTAGCTGATTAAAAGTTTGCCAAATTGAATCGAATATTCGGGTTTTAAGCGGTTCTGCATTATCCGAGTAATATTCAGATAATGCAGGTTGTAGTTGGGGTAACATTGGCAAAACGATTAGGCGCGCTTAAGTTGGTTATCTTGCAGATTGGATTGTGATTTTTCATGTTTGGTTTCACTCATGTCGATGCTACCTTTAAATTTAGCACCGTCTTCCAGTGATACGCGGGGTGAAAAAATATTACCCTGCACCTTACCTGTTTTGCTGATATGGACTCGTTCTTTACCGTGTAATTCGCCAGTAAGTGAACCGTTGACGATAATGGTTTGGGCGAATACGTCAGCTTTTATTTTTCCATTGTTGCCAATAATAAGCTGGTTGCCTTTTAAATCAATGGTGCCTTCAACCCGACCGTCGATGATTAAACCTTCTTCACCGGTGAGCTCACCTTTAAAATGGATAGACGGGCCAATCGATGCCAGTTGAGTGCTGGTATTAGTAGTTTTTACCTGCTCGTCTTTTTTTTGAGTGATACCGGGTTCAAATTTATTTTCAGATACCTTGCTGAATTTATCACTGACATTTTTTTTCATTTCGTTAATATCAAACATTCCATATTCTCCGCAGTTAATCGATAAGGGGGTTCAAGGATCACTTTATATAAAGACCCTAAGTGATTTCTTTATATATTATCGTGCGTGATGAGGAAATAATGTGTAGTGGGTCTCAAGTCGGTAAAGGTATTCAGGAATTCAGAAGCTGATCATGCCTTGTTTCATCGTCTGGCATAATGCGCTCCTGGATAACGCGCCATTGGCCATCGTCTTCTTTTTCAATAATTACTTCAATCCCCTGTGCATTTACCGTGTTATCGGCTGCTTCTACGGTTTCATAGGTTTTAAACATAATGCTAGCGTCGTTGTTAACGCGTAGTTTAAAACCACTATAGGCTATTTTTTTAATTAAATTATTCTCAAACTCATGTTGGCACTGGCTTGCCCAGTCATCATACCCAATCGAATCAAAACCGGGCACACCGGTTAAGTTTACTTTTTTGGAAATTAAATTTAGGTGAGCGCTTAAATTTTTATTTTCGACAGTTTTGATAACACTGTTTAACCAGTCTTTGGCAATTTGTTCTGCTTTGTTTTTATCTTCGGACATTGAGCATAACCTTATTAAATTTATATGCGGCAGATTATAGTCTTTTCAGCAATATAAGTCTTACATAGTAATTAATGCAGAGTTAAAATTGGTGGTGAATACTGGACAATAAGAAGGGCTTTAGGCTTTTTGTTGAGTTTCAACGCTGACAACACTCTGGATAAAAACATCCAGGCTCACTTCAGCCTGTTGCTTCGAGTCAAAGGGGCCATAATCGGTACCTTCTCTGGAAGAAAAATACCACTTAGTTTCAACATTAAAGAATCGCCCGGTTCTAAAGGGGATAACGCCAGACTCACCTTTGCGTAATATTTCCACTGTTTAACCCCTTGTAATGAGCGCATCGCCATCAACAATATGGTGATTTACATTTATTTATAGGTTAGGTCGGGTTTATTGTAAAGTGAAACGCCTTAGTGCAAGATAAATGGTATATATTAACCGACTAAGCCAGTCAATTTGATGTGGGATTTTAACAGTCAAGTTAAGTAATTTAGAGTATTTGAATATGGGTAAAATAGTATTTCCACCAGAAAAGGATGCCTTGCCCGGTCGGGATAATGCCATAGAAAAAGCAGTGAATTTTTATACTCAACATGCGGTTCTGGGTGCGACATTAGTGGAACCTTTTCCTGAATCGATGCAACAGGCTATGTTTGGCATGGGGTGTTTTTGGGGGGCAGAACAAAAGTTCTGGCAGCTGGAGGGTGTTTATTCAACGATGGCGGGCTATGCTGCTGGTATCACGCCTAACCCGACTTATGAAGAAGTGTGTTCCGGCATGACCGGGCATAATGAAGTGGTGCGGGTTATATATGATCCTGACATCATCAGCTTTGAGGCTTTACTAAAAATATTTTGGGAATCACATAACCCAACACAGGGCATGCGGCAGGGTAATGACCGTGGTTCACAGTATCGCAGTGGTATTTATTGCTATTCAGCCGAACAAGTTAAAGCAGCCAATGCATCAAAACAAAAATTTCAGTTGGTGTTAGAGCATAATGAGCTGGATAATATTACAACGGAGATTATTGATGTAGCAGAGTTTTATTATGCAGAAGATTACCATCAACAATATTTAGCAAAAAATCCGAATGGGTATTGTGGTTTGGGTGGATTGAATATTGAATATGTTATTTAAAGGGGCTACATAAAAATGGATTATAAAAATATCATTGACTTCTGGTTTAGCGAACAAACCAAACCACTCTGGTTTAACTCAACGAGCGAGTTTGATGCATTATTAAACGAAAAATATTTAGCCGTTTACACAGAAGCAAAAAATCTGAAATTAAAAGACTGGCAAATAGAGCCTTTAGGCGCGTTGGCATTAGTCATTATTTTAGATCAGTTTCCATTAAATATGTTTCGTGGACAGTCACAAAGTTTTGAAACCGAAGCGCTATCACGTGACATTGCCGAACAGGCGGTTAATCAGGGGTTCGATGCCGAACTCACAACCGAACAAAAAGCTTTTTTATATATGCCGTATATGCATAGCGAAAGTATGGCCGATCAGGAGCAGTCTTTAATTTTATTTAACCAGGACAGACTGGAAAGTAATTATAGATTTGCACAGCATCATTATGAAATCGTTAAAAAGTTTGGTCGTTTCCCTCATCGGAATAAAATTTTAGGTCGGGAAAATACCGAAGATGAAACAGACTATTTGAATTCGGATGAGGCATTTAAAGGTTAGTTGAACAGGTGCTCTACACGCCCTTTATTCCTGAATCGTAACAATCACTTTGCGATTAAAGTTCGAAGTACGATGCTCCCATAAATAAATTCCCTGCCAGATCCCTAATGCACAACGCTTACCACTTATTGGTATGGTTAAACTGCTTGCGGTGAGAACGGTACGTACATGCGCCGACATATCATCAGGGCCTTCATCCGTATGCAGGAACATCGGGTCACCATCGGGGGCGAGGTTAGCCATAAAGGTTTCGAGGTCATCGCGGACTTGCGGGTCGGCATTTTCGCATAACATAAGTGATGCGCTGGTGTGTTGTACGAAGATGTTACATAGACCGGTTGTCGTATTTGAATCTTGCACAATGGTTTGTATTTCCTGGGTAATGTTGTAGCTGCCGCGGCCATTGGTTTTTATTGATAGAGTTGATTGTTTCATTTTTATACTCATCTAGTATGACGGTTTACTTACTTATCCTGATAAGAGCCATATAACCGACTGTATAAACCTTTATTTTGCATCAGCTCATCATGTGAGCCCTGTTCGATAATATGGCCATCTTCAAAAACATAGACACGGTCGGCCTGTTTAACGGCACTGAGACGATGTGCAATGATTAAGGTGGTTTTATCTTTTAAAAATTCATGCAGTGCAGTATGTAAATGTTTTTCTGTTTGAGTGTCTAATGCAGATGTGGCTTCATCAAGTATTACTACTTTAGGTTGGGTTAATAGCATACGTGCAATGGCCAGGCGCTGTAATTGACCACCAGAGAGACGAACGCCGTTGTGGCCGATTAAAGTATCAAGTTGTGCAGGTAGTTTTTTAATCGTTTCATTTAATTGTGCAACGCTGAGCGCCCCCCATATTTCTGTATCATCTATTTCGATGCCTAAGGTAATATTATTACGTACGCTTTCGTTAAACATGGCCGGGTGTTGTAATACGGTTGCGACATTATCTCTAACAATATCTAGCCCAATATCGGTGATGGGGACGTTGTCATAATAAATCATCCCTTGCTGGTGTTGATACATTCCAAGCAACACTTGCACCAGGGTTGATTTGCCGCCACCACTGGCACCGACCAGCGCGATTTTTTCACCAGCTTTAATGTTGAGGTTTACATTGTTTAAAACCGGTTCTTTGTCACCATAGGCAAAGCCGACATGTTCAATTTTAATTGCCACGGTTTTATTATTTTCAAAGGGGTTTTTATTGTGTGGGTATTGCGGTTCCTGTTGTAGGGCAAGTAAGTTATTAATTCGCGCGAGTGCCGCATTGGCAGAAAAATAAGCATACTGAATATTTAAAATTTCCTGAACGGGCGAGGTCATAAACCATAAGTAGCCGAACACCGCCATCATTTCGCCCACGCTTAAGTCAGAAAACACGACCAGTAACATACTTAAAGCGCGGAACACGTCAAAACCGATTAAAAATATGCCGAACGACAGACGGTTGGCAGCATCACTGCGCCAGCTAAAGGAGGCGGAATGTTTTTTTATGTGCTGTGCTTTTTTAATAACGCGTTGAATATAATGTTTCTCGCGGTTGCTGGCACGTATTTGTTGAATGCCGTCGAGCGTTTCGATTAAGGACTGCTGGAATATTTCGTAGGCGCTGTTTTCTTTTTTCTTTAAGTGCTTTACTTTTTTACCGAGGATAACGGTAAAGTAAATCACCATCGGGTTCATCAATAGTATAAATAATGCAAGTTGCCAGTGTATTAATAAAAGGATAATAGTAATACCAATTAGGCTAAGGACGGCTATCAGTGCTTTGCTGATCGATGCGCCGATAAACTCATCTATGACATTTATGTCGGTGACAAAATGTGAGCTGACTGAACCACTGCCAAGGGTTTCGTATTCGGACATTGAAATACGTTGCAGCTTGAGTAACAAGGCGTGGCGGATGCGGTAAGTCACATCTTTGGAAACTAATGTAAATTGACGTGTTTGCCAAACAGTCAGGTATAAACCAATAACACGTAATACCACCGTAATAGCCAGTATTGCCAGAATATAGAGTGTTGGTCCATGCCATTTTTCCGGAGTAAATAAATTTGTAAAGGCAACCAGCTGGCCGGGTTGATTTAGTAATACTTCATCAACGAGTAAGGGCATTAATAGCGGAATAGGTACGGTGGCTATTACTGAAAGTAGCGCAATAATATTCGCGATAATCAGAACACGCTTGTGTTCGCGGGCAACATTTAAAATGTATTGCCAGTCGTAGCGCCCATTATTAAGAGGGGGGAAGTCTGGATTTTGACTGTCTGGGTTTTGTTCGGCCGTATTTTGGTTGGCCGGATTCTGGATATTCGGGTTTTTAGAATTATGCGAGCTCATCTGGAATGTATGATAACAAAATAAACGATTGAATTTTTATCATACCAGTTTCAGTCGTGTCTGGCTGCGATTGCCCCTCTAATTTCACACTTGTTTAGATCATTGCAAGGTATCGGTTCCGGGTGTATAAATGGACGTGCGTGCGTCGCTCGACAGGTTTTGTTTGTCCATCATTTCAACTAAACTGCGAATGGATGCATCTTGAGGGATATCCTGAATGTTTGAAAACCAGACATCAACAATGGCATTGCTTATATCCATTTCATCGGGTAATACGGCGGGGCTGCCAACAAAAATCCAGCGCTCACCTTTTTTAGTTTGAATGGTGAGTAGCTGTAATGGAACCGTGTCCGTTGAATAAGTTTTCATTTGAGTCTCCGTATTAATGAGTGTTCAAATGATAATATGCAGCAACTATGCCAGATATTAAGGCGGCAAAATGAGTGCAGATGTAACAATAACGGCACTAACCGATTGCGGTCAGCAAACGAATGCCTTTCTAAAGCAGTTGGCGCACTGGCACCATCAGGAGTGGTTGCACTTAAATCCCGGTGCAATATTTGAGCAGCGGCTTGCGCGTTATCGGCAAAGCCTGACGAGTGATGAGTTGCCGACAATTTTTGTTGCCCGCAGCAAGGCACAGCTTTTAGGTTCCGTAAGCCTGGCAAAAGAAGATATGGATACCCGCAAATGTTTAACCCCGTGGTTAGCGAGTTTATTTGTAGTACCGGAACAACGTAATAATGGCATTGCATCACAGTTGATTGTGTTTATTGTAAACTATGCCAAAGAACACAAGTTTAAGAACCTGTATTTATTTACGGAAGATCAGACCGATTTTTATCAGCATCGTGGTTGGTATTTTGTGGAAACGGTAAACTATCGTCAGACAGATGTTGACTTGATGTGTCGAAAACTGGATTGATTGCCACGTATAGTCAGCCAAAAGGAAAATAGAATGTTAGACGATACTGCTTTAGATTTATTATTTCGTAAAGCCCGCAGCCATAATGGCTGGCAGGACAAACCGGTTAGCGATGCCCAGTTGCAGCAGATTTATGAATTAATGAAATGGGGCCCGACCAGTGCAAACAGTTGCCCCGCGCGACTGGTGTTTGTTAAAAGTGAGGCCGGTAAACAACGCTTAAAACCCAGCTTGCAGGAAGGTAATATCGAAAAATCAATGACTGCGCCGGTTGTAGTGATCATTGGTATGGATATGGAATTTTACGAAGAGTTTGATGTATTGTTTCCACATGCTGATGCGAAGTCATGGTATGTTGGTAACGAAGCTAAAATTAAAGAAGCGGCTTTCCGGGATAGTAGTTTGCAGGCGGCTTATTTAATGCTGGCAGCAAGAAGCATTGGCCTGGATTGTGGCCCGATGTCGGGATTTGATAATGCGGTGCTGGATGCGGAGTTTTTCCCGGAAGGAAGAGTGAAATCAAATTTTATTTGTAGTTTAGGCTATGGTGATGAAACGAAACTATACCCACGGTTGGCGCGCCTGGAATACGCACGTGTTTGTCAGCTTGTATAGTATATAGTAAAGGGGTTTAGTCGCTAAAGTGGACAATGCCACAGCGGCGCAGGTAGGTTTTTAAGCCCGCTTTAGCTTCACCCAAATTTTTAAAGGGGCCTTGTTGTTGATCTTCACGGGTATTGAAATACCATGAAGTTTCAAGGGCAAAAAAGCGTTTAGAACGCGTAGGAATAGATGACGATTCACCCTGACGAGGTAAATGATGAAAATTTTGTTTCCCCATTGGAATAACAGCCATGACCCAAACCCCGAATTAAAGATATTGCTCTAAAATACCGATTAAAATGCTAAGTTATTTTTGATTATTTGCTACTTTTAACTTTACTCAATTTATGGGTTTTTGTCTGTCAGTTAAAACTTACAAATGCTAATTTATATTCTAAACTTCAGCTGTATGTGAATACTTGCTTACAAGGATAACTAAATATAACAATGAAACCTAATTTCTTAAGATGGATGTCTAAGTGTCGATTTCTCTCGGATCGAAAACGTCTGGAATGGTATCCGCCTTTCTGGTTTATGCGGATTAAAGTGCTCACACTAAGCGCAGACTGGCGGCACATTGAGATTAAATTACCATTGAATTTTCTTTCCCGTAATTTAGGGGATGGTATGTTCGGCGGCTACCAAACGGCATTGGCCGACCCAGTTGCTGCTCTTGCCTGTAACCGAGTACTCGATCGTAAATACAATGTCTGGTCGCGCTATCAGGAGGTGGATTTCCGCTATATCGGTAATTCAGATCTGGAATTACGCTTTGAGTTTGACCCTCAAATTGAACAACAAATTCGTGATGATTTAAAAACCAAAGGCCGCAGTACCCCCACGTTTGAATACGGCTTTTATCGTGCAGATGGTGTAGAGTGTACCCATATTAAAAGCACGGTTGCGATTCGTGCGATGGACTATAAACCCCCATTATCTTAAAGTTACAGCCATGAACAACATACATCCTACTGCCATTGTTGCGCCTAAAGCTGAACTCGGTTCAGGTAACACCATTGGCGCTTATTGCGTTATCGAAGCCGATGTGGTGTTGGGCGACAATAACCAACTGCACACCGGTGCAGTATTAAAAGACGGTTGCCGCATTGGTAACGATAATATTTTTTATGAATATTCAGTGATGGCGGGTTTGCCACAGGACGTGAGCTTTGACAGGCAGGCATCAACGCGGGTTGAAATTGGTAACAATAATGAATTTCGTGAATACACCACGGTTAATCGGGCGAGTTTAAAAGAAAACAGGGTTACGAAGCTGGGTAGCCATAATTATTTAATGGCGCATGCGCATATTGGTCATGATTGTGTACTGGCCGATAATATTGTAATGGTGATTAATGCTGGCATTGCTGGCCACGTGCATGTGGGCGAAGGCGCATTTATTTCGGGTGGCGTGATGGTGCACCAGTTTGTTAAAATTGGCCAATATGCCATGATCGGCGGCAATGCTAAAATTACCCAGGATGTATTGCCATTTTTTATCACTGACGGTGTGCCTGCGTTTGTAAAAGGCATTAATGTGGTGGGTTTAAAGCGTGCGGGCTTTAAAAAATCGGATATTTCAGATTTAAAACTGGCTTATCGTGTTCTTTTTGGTTCAGGGAACTCATTTGAGCAGATAATTGCTGGACTTGAAGGTATAAAATCCAGTACAATCAAAGAGTTATCGAAATTTTTGGGGCGGTCAAAGCGTGGTTTCCACCGAGCTGAGCGTGATTAGGATAATTTGTAACAAAACGGTTAAAATTCAATAACCTAATTTACAGCAACAAAACTTAATAAAAAGGCAATCAGGGCTTTATTCTGAGCAAACCTACCGCTAGAATTGCCGATTCGAAATATTCTTACATATAAATCATAGTTGAGACAGTATAGTGGGTGTAGAAGTTAATCCGGAAGTAAAAGGTAAATCGAACTTTAATCGCGAAGAGTTACTCCAATGTGGACGTGGTGAGTTATTTGGTGAAGGCAACGCACAATTACCTTTACCCCCCATGTTAATGTTTGACCGTATCGTTAGCATTAATGAAGATGGTGGCCAGTACGGTAAAGGCGAAGTGATTGCCGAGCTCGATATTAATCCTGACTTATGGTTTTTTGACTGCCATTTTCAGGGTGATCCGGTGATGCCGGGTTGTTTAGGACTGGATGCCTTGTGGCAGCTTGTCGGTTTTTATCTTGGCTGGCTCGGTGGGCCCGGCCATGGTCGTGCCCTGGGTTCGGGTGAAGTTAAATTTACCGGTCAGGTCACACCAAAAAATAAACTCATTACCTACCGGATTGAGTTAAAACGCGTGATAATGCGTAAGTTAACCATGGGGATTGCGGATGCACATATGACAGTGGATGGTCGCGAGATATACACGGCAAGTGATTTGCGTGTTGGATTATTCACTTCAACTGATGGGTTTTAAAAACAATGTCATTACGTCGAGTTGTTATTACAGGTTTAGGGATTGTTTCCAGTATTGGTAACAATCAGCAAGAAGTGACTGCTGCATTAAAAGCAGGCAAGTCAGGGTTAAGTTTTTCACAGGAATATGCGGATATGGGTTTTCGTTCGCATGTGCACGGCGATCTGGATATTGATCTAGATGCTTTAATTGACCGTAAACTAAAACGTTTTATGGGTGATGGTGCAGCGTACAACTATATCGCAATGCAGCAAGCGATTGAAGATGCCGGGTTGGAAGACAGTGATGTGTCGAATGTTCGTTCTGGTCTGGTTGTTGGTTCGGGTGGCCCATCAACATCGAATATTGTGCAGGCTGCCGATGTAATGCGCGAAAAAGGTATTCGCCGAGTTGGCCCTTATATGGTCACCCGTACCATGTCGAGCACCAACTCGGCCTGCTTAGCCACCCCGTTTAAAATTAAAGGGGTGAACTATTCAATCAGTTCTGCCTGTTCAACCTCGGCGCATTGCGTCGGCCACGGTGTCGAGCTTATCCAGATGGGCAAGCAGGATATTGTGTTTGCCGGTGGTGGTGAAGAACTGCACTGGACAATGAGTGTATTGTTCGATGGTATGGGTGCCCTGTCTTCGAAATATAATGACAAACCTGAAACAGCGGCACGTGCGTACGATGTCACCCGTGATGGTTTTGTTATTTCTGGCGGCGGCGGTATGTTTGTACTCGAAGAGCTGGAGCATGCTAAAGCCCGCGGCGCAAAAATTTATGCCGAAGTGGTGGGCTACGGTGCGACTTCCGATGGTTCTGATATGGTTCAGCCTTCCGGCGAAGGCGCGGTGCGCTGTATGCAACAGGCACTGGCCACGGTAGACGAAGGTGTGAGTATTGACTACATCAATGCCCACGGTACCAGTACACCGGTTGGTGATATTAAAGAACTTGAAGCAATGAAAGAAGTGTTTGCAGATAAAGTGCCTTATATTTCTTCAACCAAATCATTAACCGGCCATGCATTAGGTGCAGCGGGTGTCAATGAAGCGATTTATTCATTGTTGATGATGAATGAAAGTTTCCTTTGTGCTTCTGCAAATATTAATGAGCTTGATCCGGGCGCTGAAGGTTTTCCGATTGTGCGTGAACTAATGGAAAATGTAGACCTAAACTGTGTGATGTCGAATAGCTTTGGCTTTGGTGGCACTAATGCCTGTTTGGTGATGCAGAAATACAGTTAACATCTGAAAGGTCAACAGCATTTCAGTTATGTTAAATAAATCCCTGCTATGCAGGGATTTATTTTTTGTGCGTTATAAAAACTATTCTGATTTATTTATCTCTTTTAATAAATGTTTTTTATACGATTCCATACGGTAAATATCAAATTTTATATATTTATGGAATACATCAACCTCGGGCTTATAGATATCTGGTATTACGCCAACAAACTCAAGTGTTTTGGGATTAAAAGCAGTGACTACATGTTTATAACGAGAACTTAGACCGAGATAAAGAAAATCATCGACTTTGGCGTTATGTTTTTTCAGAAAGTTATGAAAGCTTTTCAATTCTTTTTCACTGTATACATCTTTAATAAAACGCTCAATATCAATGGAGAACAAGCGCATCTTTTTAATAATGTTGTCATCAATCTTTTTATATAAAGCGGTATTTAAAAAAAGTACTTCTCTTTTTTGTACGGCTTTACGCTGGAGTTTTTCGAATTCAGCATGGTCATCAGGCAGGTCAAGATAGACAGTAATGGCATCGCCGACACGGTATTTTTCCAGATCATTCAGTGATACTTTCCGCTCCGCCATATCATAGCCGGTAACAATGTAAAAATTGCCATCCTGAAAAATCTTTGCGACTGGCCGCTCATTGTGTACAACATACAACCCGGATAATAAGGCAGCAAACTGAATGGCTGCAATAATGGACACATCCATTTTAAGTTCTGGCTTTTTGGGATTGAATATAATCAGTGTTAATAATGGCCCCAGGACAATATCAACGGCCGCAATTAAACGTACGCCCTGCCAGCCACCATCGGTTGAGAAAAAAGGTTGTGGATACCATTTGAAAACGATGAAGTACAGAATAATTAAAAATATAACAAGGCTTAATCCAAGGTGAGAGAAAAAAGCTTTTTTACGGCTAATATTTTTTAGCTGAAACATGATTCTACCTGCGTGGTTATTTCTTGATGAGTTGTGTGAATAATAATAGTAAGGGTTTTAGTTGTGAATAGAGGTTTTCCAGATGTGGTTTCACTTTGTCTGACTCTCCCTGTTCCAGTAATTTAATCGCTTGATCAATGGTTAATGGTTCGGTTGATTCTGCTTCCTGAACGGGTAAGTCACTTCGGGTATGGAGTGCATTGCCGCCGTTGCTAATGGCTTGTTGTAAACAATCTTCAGTTTGTGCGTAGATATCGCTAAAGTTACAGTCCTTATTTATTTCAGGTTCAAAAACACCGGCGCTTGCAGTAAAGGTGAAGTTCTTTGTGGTTAATTTTCGAGTGGGTATTTCATCTATAATGCGTTGTGCTAATTTCTCTGCTTTATCCAGGCTGGTATGGTTTAGAAACAAGGCGAACCGGGCTAATCCAACGCGGGCGGCCATGTCTTCTTTTCGCACATGCTGGTTAAGACAGTGGCCAATATTCTGAATAATTTCATCGGCAACCTGTTTGCCGTGTTTTATAAATATCTGGTTGAAGTTATCAATATCAATACGTAAAAAGCAGCAATGTCCTTGATGCCGAATTAATGCTGACAGTTGCTCATCGGCTGCTTTTTGAAAATAGCGTTGGCTGCCTAAACCGGTTAGTTCATCAACGGCAGCCTGTTTTTCAAGTTTTTCTGCAGTTTCAGATAGTTTTTTACTGGTTTGCTCAAATTTTATATGCGATTGTGCGCGGGCAAAGAGCTGCGCTTTATCGAAAGGTTTGCCAATAAAGTCGTTTGCACCTTTATCCAGAGCTTCCATTTTTGCGGCATCGTCGTCTTCTTCGCCGGTAATAATTATAACGGGTAAAGATGCAATACGGTCATCAGTTGATGTTCGTATTCGTTCGAGTAATCCATAACCGTCCAGATAGGGCATGGATAAATCAGAAAATACAATTTTAATATCTGTGTGGTGTTGTAATAGTGACCATGCATCTTCACCATGCTCAGCTTCTATCACCGTGTATTGTTTTGACAATATTTTACTTATTGCCCTGCGCATAACGCGCGAATCGTCAACAGCAAGTATTTTAATTAATGGTGTATTTTTTGTGTTTGTCATTTATTAAAATGTTTGTTCTTTTATATTGTTCGTCTGGTTTAAACGTATTTTAAACCTTGTCTGATTATCATGGTCATAAATATAGACAAACTGTGTTATATTGCCATTGATTATCTATTATTTAGCAGGAATTTCAATATGTTCAAGAAATTTAACCTATACATTATTGTTTTATTTTATACTTTTATTATCGTGGGCGCTGTTCAGGCTGCTGGTATCAAACTCGAAACCGATGAATATAAGTTTTATAAAGTAAAAGGCAGCTATGAAGATGTACGTGTTGATCTGGATTATGCGATTACCGGGCTGGGTATTAAGGTAAATGGTGTTTCGTATATTGCTGATATGTTAGTACGTACAGGTAAAGATCTTGGTCGGACAAAAAAGTTATATGAACGTGCTGAAGCGATACAGTTTTGTAGTGCAACCTTGTCACGCAATATGATGGAAGCCGATCCAATGAATATTGCTTTCTGTCCGTATATTATCTATATTTTTAGTCTTCCTGATGAAACAAATACGGTTTATTTAGGCTATCGCAAGTTACCTGAGTTTAGTTCTGCTGAATCCAGAAAAGCCGCCGCGGCTATTATCAAAACCTATGAAGATATTATTGCGGATGCTCAATAAGAGCATATCTGTTTTAACTATATTTGCATACAGCACCACATGGGCAGTGGATGCTAATGAGCAGCGTTTTCGGTAAGCTCTCGCCGTGGTCAATCTCTGAAAGTGCAGCTCGATTCCCTTCGATTCCGTTTTATTCAACCTAACTTCACTAAAGATTTCCCTGAATTTGTCGTTAATAGACTACATGGAGAAAAAACAAAGCATTACTCCGGCGCAGCAAGGTCGGGCACTAAAAGCAGTGGATTTAGTCTCGGGTGTTGTTCGCCTGGTCTCCCTCCCTGAAGTATGTATTCGCGTCAATGAAATGATGGACGAGGCCAGTACTTCGGCATCCGATATTGGCAAAGTCATTAGTCAGGACACGGGCTTAACGGCCAGACTCCTTAAAATTGTCAATAGCTCGTTTTATGGCTTCCCGTCTAAAATTGAAACCGTTACCCGTGCAGTCACGGTGATTGGACTGCGCGAGTTGCGCGGTTTGGTGCTGGCGGCCTCTGCGATTGAGACCTTTTCAAAAATTCCCAATGACATCCTTAATATGGTGCAATTCTGGCGACACAGCGTGTATTGTGGTGTGGTGGCGCAGCTATTAGCGGATCGTTGTCATGTATTACACAGCGAACGCCTGTTTGTTGCCGGTTTGTTGCATGATATTGGCAAGTTGATTTTGTGCCATCGACTGCCCAGTGAATCACGTATGGTGATGGA
>QIKU01000172.1 GCA_003232015.1 Gammaproteobacteria bacterium | reverse complement strand
TTCATTATGCTTAAATCTTATGTTGGGAGTTAAAGGTGCGAGTTTGCCTGGCTCTTATTATTATATCGCAATTTAAACAGGATTCCGGCCGGGCTGGTTAATATTTATATTACCCCTTTATTCTATACGGCAATTTAAACTGTGAACGGGTTAGCTTTTTCATCATTTATAAACGGTATACTTTTTAAAACAATAATTCTAAAACTCAAAAATAAAATTAAGAAGGTTATAGTGTGATGATTTCGGGAAAAGTTAAATGGTTTAATAATAGCAAAGGATTTGGTTTTATTTCCCCCGACAAAGGTGAAATGGATATTTTTGTGCATTTTTCTACTATAAAATCAGAAGGTTACAAAAGTTTAAAAGAAGGCCAAAGTGTCACCTACGAAGCAGAGGAAGGGCCTAAAGGCTGGCATGCGGTGCAGGTGGAAATTGCATAACGAATAACCTGAAAATTTGATGAAAAAAGTACTTGCTAGAGTGACTATATTCAGGGCATAGTTAGGGAAAATAATATCTAGTGCATTGAATTTTAAGGGGATACACGTTGGGTACGGTTGAAGCAAGTCAAGAACGTCGTAGTGAATCACACTCACAACTTCATACATTATTAGAAACGCGTAAAGAAACGCTCACACTTTTTAATCAATTAGCCGAGATGCGTCCGTTTACACCGGATCGTGAAAGCCAGTTGATGCTGCAAGAGTTCTGCGAAGCCATTGTTGATTATACAGCCAGTGCGCACTTTCAGCTTTATCGATTTATTGACGAAGGCACTGAACGGCGTACCGACATTAAAGGCGTTGCTGCGAATGTGTACCCTCAAATTGCCGATATGACCAAAGTTATTCTGGCTTTTAATGAAAAATATGACTGTTCTGATCACTGCAATAATCTAAGTGAACTGGCGGACGACCTTTCGCAGCTTGGCGAAGTGTTGGCCGATAGAATTTTGCTTGAAGACCAGCTTATTTCACTGCTGATGGGCAAACTTAAGTAGACTTTGACTCTCTGAGCCGCAATTCAGCCCGATAAAACAAATTTTGGATAAAAAGAAGCCTGACAAATGTCAGGCTTTTTAAGTTTTAAGCTTTCCAACATCAGGGGAGAGAAGGAAAACAAGGAGGTTTCATTTTATTATTATGGTTGGTTTGAACCGTTAGCAAGAATTTCAATCGCTTCTTCTATACTAATTTCTTCGACTTCGTAGGTTGGTAGTTCATCTTTCATTATTTGGCTCCCACTTATTGTTTTAGCTGCTATCACGCAAATAATATTAGACAATTAAACGCTTTAATTCAAGTAGATTATCACTATAGTTGTGTAACTTATTGATTTTAATCTTTAGTGGTCAAAAAACACTCAATAAAGTGGCCATTTTATTAAATTTGATGCGGATTTACGCTGATTCAGCATTCAGGCGTTCTGTGTTAACCAGTAACCCTCCGCTTATTGGCTGTGAACTATTACCTTCTACTGTCGGGGCATTTTGTTAAAGTAAACTTGGCAGGTTAGCCGACAATAACGACAAATAAGGATGAGCATCGTATGGCAGAAATTCCCAGTTTAAGGCGTGAAACGCGTTACGGTATTCCCGCAGCCGATCAGGTTTTGTTTAATCGCTATTATCTTGTTGGTTATTCCTACTATTTCCGGCAGGCGAAGTGGGCACTTGAAATTATGAGCCCAGATAGAAAATACGTTGACCCTGACGAAGTGAAACGTATTAATAATTTCCGCCCCGACTTCCGAGTACCCGAAATGTTTCGTGCCGATTTGGTGGACTACAAGGGTTCTGGCTTTGATCGCGGCCATCTTGTTGCCAGCGCTAATAAAACGGAAACGCAGCTACAAAACAGTGAAACCTTTTTGCTGTCGAATATGTCGCCGCAGGTGCCGGGTTTTAATGGCAAAATCTGGAAGGATCTTGAAGCCGAAGTTCGGCGGCTCGATGCCAAAGCTAAAATATTCGAAACCTATACAATCAGTGGCCCCATCTTTGACTTTGTTAAATCCGTCCAGAGCATTGGTACGGAAGATGGCAATGGTGTGTCCATTCCTGTTCCGCATGCTTATTTTAAGTCGGTGCTGGCAGAAAATAATCGCGGCACATTAAACATGTGGTCGTTTATTATCCCTAATGAAGACACGTCTAAATCGCTGGCAGAATTTCAGGTTTCGACCGACGAGGTTGAGCGCTATGCCGGTATTCAGCTATGGGAACGGTTGATGGGCACTAAAATGGATAGAGAGAAAAACAAGAGACGAAAAATGTGGTAACTATATTGTCAACTGGAACAGGATGTAGAATTCACACCCTGTTGCTGGGATTTGGTTAGCCTAACTGTTGCGGTTCCATTGTCTGGCGTTGCCGGCGTGTGTCTTCAAGGTGGTCTCGAATATGCTGGGTCTGGCTCATTTGGTTACCAAGGTGGAACCCAAGTTTAAAGACAATGTAGCCCATGACGGCGCTGACAGAAATTCCGATTACTACAAATAACATCATTATGACCTCCAAATGATGAGGTGGGCGGTGGTGATTTGAAGCTGACTAGTTTGGAGCTTGCCCCGGTTTAAAACTACCCCCGGTTTAAAACTACCCCCAGTTTAAAACTGCCCAATTTAAACTTGGTTTAAAACTACCAGTGCTCAGCTAAAACGTCGCTGGTGAATATGTTAGTTAGTACATTAAGTATCGACCAAATTCCCGAAAATTTAAATTTATTTTTGTGAGCCAGGCACACTATTGGTGTAATAATTGCCAGTAATGGTGGGTTATGTGAATTGGTCGGCTTAAGACGCGGGGACTTTACTGGCGCGTTGTCTGGCAATTGTTAGCTCATGCGTAATTGGCTGCATCCGTTCGAGCAGGGTGGCCGAAGGCAATCCCAGCCGTTTTTCATAGATCACAGTGTAAGTAAGTACTCGCTTAAGATACTTGCGGGTTTCATTAAACGGCACCATTTCTATCCAGAGATCGGCAGGTAAGCTTGTACCCGCTTCAGGTAACCATGCTTTTACCCGTGAGCCACCAGCATTGTAAGCCGCTGTTGCCAGAACGGGGTGGCCGTTATAGCGGTCAGAAACGCGTTTTAAATAACTAACGCCAAGGCGCACGTTGGTGTTGATATTGAGCAAGGCTTTTTGCGTGCTACGGATGCGAATGCGTAGCTGGCGTGCAACTTGCCGTGCCGTTCTCGGCATTAATTGCATTAAGCCCAGGGCGCCGGCATGCGATTTTGCATCGGGTGTAAAGGCACTTTCCTGACGTATGACCGCAAAGGCCCAGGCCGGGTTAATGTTCTGTTTTTGTGCCTGGTTAATCACCAGTGCCTGATGGGTGAGCGGGAAGCGCAGTTCAAGATCGTCCCAATACTTAGCCTGTGCCAGCGTCTGGATGGCTCGGTCAGGCCATTGCCATTCAGAGGCCAGTCTGGCGGCAGTTAACATTTGCGGGTAACTCATTCGGGCAACCGCATAATTCCATTCGCGGCGTGCATCGGCGGGACGTTTCAGTGCCAGTAGTTCCCGGGCGCGTAAAATAGCCGGGATTTTTTCGAGTTTATCCATTGCGGTGGTGCTGAAACTTACCGGTCGATGGCTGAGTCGGTAAACCTGACCAATACGGTCGGCGGCTAAAAAGCCGTAGTAGTTGCGTGAATAGGTATTGATCAGATAATAGCTGCGTGCTTCGTCCAGTTCTCCCACGGCTTCCAGAGCTCGGGCTCGCCAGTAAAACCACTTGGGCTTTTGTTGTAATTCGGGTGACAGCCGGTTAATCCAGTCGAGTGCCGATGCCCAGTCCTGATCGCGAATGGCCGTCATCACATGCCAGCTACTAAGCTTGTCGTTGACCAGATTAATATCCAGCGCTGTTATCCAGTTACGTGCTTCATCGGTATTTTCCTTGAGCAGCGCAATGGATAATCGGCGCAAAATTCGCTCGCGCTCGTCCGCTTTAAAATTATAAGCCGGTTCGAGATCTTGCCAGAGTTTGGCGGCTTGAGGTGGATCTTTGCGTGCCAGGCGTGCCAGGCCATCGGCTATCATCCAACGCAGCATTTCGGGGCGTGCCTTTTTTGGGAAATAAGCGTGGGCTGTAACAATGTATTCGGGATTGCGGCGAATTTTCGACCACATATTCACCCAAAAGCGTTCGTTTTTCGGCAAGTAATTCCGTGCCAGATAACGCGCCAGCCGCGCACGTCCACCACGCATTGTAAGGTGGATGCGCTGCCAGATAAGGGTATTACTGAGTTGGCCAGATTGGTACCACTGGCGAATAGGTGCATTACATTGCTTGGGTAAAGACTTTTTGGTTAACCAGAGCCCTTCCAGTACTGCATAGGCGCTTTGTGCTTGTTTGGTTTTGAGTAGCGCATTGGCAAAATAGCATTGCATCCGGCGGTCATTATTGGGGTAATAATTATTAATAAACATTTGCCAGTGACCACGGCGGGCCAGGCTGTTAAGCCAGCGGTAGCGTAGTCGGATAGAGACAGGTGTGCCGGCATTTTCGCTAATAAAATCCTTAATTTTACTTGCGGGCAGGCGCGTCAAGCCGCGAGTATATTCATTGAGCTTCAAATAAGAATGCAGCGGGTAAGCCCGAAGCTTTTGTTCTAAACGGCGGTACGTTTTATTATGCCCGAGGCGTAAAGCCCGCTGTGCAGCTTCATACTGGTAGCGCTGCGTGAGAATTTTTTGTGCATCAGTAGAGGCAAAAGCCGGAGCAGCAAGCGTCATCAACACCAAAAGGCTAAAAACAGCAAAAAACAGCGTGCCCGCAAAGGCGTCAGGCGGCGTCAATAGTTGACTGATTTTGTGTATTTTACGCTGCATCTTATTGATCATTCAGGAACTGTGCCAAAAATCCTTAAACTGGCTTATAAATAGTTTGTGCTAACGTATTGATTTTAAAAATGATACAACAAGCAAGCACGCTGCTTTAACATTAGCATATCGGCGCGGTTTGCGTATAGATGAAGTGTTATTTGTAGGGTAAGTCACATCCTTGACTATTTAAAGGGTTGAAAGCATGCCACAGCTTTTGCGCACAGCACCCCGTTTGTTTGAAAAACGGGATATGCTTGCTTTATTCCGAGGTGGTTCGGTTGATGTACCTGATATCAATCAAAAGGTGATATTGTTTTAAAAGAAGCACCAGAAAATTTCATAAGGCGGGCCACGATAGTAATGAGGAGGGCGGAATGATAGCTGTTATTTTTGAGGTTTTTCCGGTTGAAGATAAAATAGAAGAATATTTAGAAATCGCCACCAGCTTAAAACCCCAATTAGAAAAAATAGACGGCTTTATTTCTATAGAGCGATTTTCGAGCTTAGTTGAGGAGGGGAAAATACTATCTCTTTCTTTTTGGCGTGATGAAGAAGCGATTGCAACCTGGAGAAACCTGGAGTCTCATCGTACGGCACAAGAAAAAGGGCGAAATGGAGTGTTTAATAATTATCGATTGAGAGTTGCAAATATTTGTAGAGACTACGGAATGAAAGAGCGTGATCAAGCGCCATCCGATAGCAAGGCTTAGGTCGTTAATCTAAATCCGAATTATAAAGGCAAAAGGCAAGACCTGCTTCTGTGGGTGTATCTTAAGTATAGTGAGGTAACAAGGAATGGCAAAATCATCATCAAGAGCAAAGGCTACGAAATTTAAAAAAGTTATACTGCTCATTTTTTTAATATTAATAGCGGTCTTTATTTTGAAACACGGGTTTGATTACACAATTCTAAACAGGCTTATTGCCGTAATAAAAGTTTGGGAAACTGTTGATATTGATATTAATGAATTATCACCTGGTTTGTCTGAGTCCGATATTATTGCTATGTATCCAAAGCTAAAGCTTCATTGCAGTTATGACTCTTCCGTACTTGGTAATCGTTCATGTTACACAAATGTTAGGCGTATAAATGATTCAGATGCCTGGTATCTAGTATTTTTTTTCAATGACAACAAACTAAGTAATATAAAGATGGACTTCAGCTCATCGGGACATGAAAATATATTACATAAACTAAAGGCAAAATACGGAGAACCTAGTAAAGTTAAAGGCTCTACTCAGGCCATACCACTCATAAAATGGCCATTAGAACAGGGTATACTGACAACCAATGAATTTGCTTACAGAGAGCGAACAACACAAGTTTTATGGATCGCTTATTAACTTAAGTGTTGTGTGAAGCCGTGTCTAAATAATATTATGCGATACTGCATTTATTCGTATCTTGTTGTTTAAAATAAAGATATTATAATTCGTTAGAAAATATCATTAATTTCAAGGTGTTTGGATGTTAAAAATTGGTGTGGTCGGTGGCACAGGGTATACCGGCGTGGAATTATTGCGTTTAATTGCGCAGCACCCGCAAGCGGAGCTGGTTTGCATCACTTCGCGTTCAGAAAAAGGGCTGTTGGTTGCCGATTTATTTCCTAATTTACGTGGCCATATTGATATTGCATTTTCCGATCCGGCCGACGCGCCTTTAAGAGAATGTGATCTGGTCTTTTTTGCTACGCCCAATGGCATTGCGATGCAGCATGCGGTTGGCTTACTGGATGCGGGGGTCAAGTTAATTGACTTGGCCGCTGATTTTCGTCTAAAGGACGAAGCTCTCTGGACGGACTGGTACAAGGATGCCTCTAAAACAGGCAAACACGCCTGCCCGCAATTACTCGAACAGGCCGTTTATGGTTTGCCGGAAGTGAACCGGGCACAGATTAAAACGGCACAACTGGTGGCCAACCCCGGTTGCTACCCAACGGCAGTGCAGTTGGCCTTTTTACCCTTGATTGAAGCAGGTATTGTGGATGTGTCGCGCTTAATCGCCGATGCCAAGTCGGGTGTGAGTGGTGCTGGTCGTGGTGCTAATGTGGCTGCGCTGTTGGCGGAAAGCAGTGAAAGCATGAAAGCCTATGCGGTGGCCGGGCATCGTCATTTGCCTGAAATAAAACAAGGCCTGCAAAATGCGCACGGTGCCGAGGTCGGTTTAACCTTTGTGCCGCATTTAACACCGATGATTCGCGGTATACATGCGACCTGTTATGCAGAACTGACTTCCAATAGTGATTTACAATCGCTGTTTACTGAACGTTATAAAAACGAGCCCTTTGTTGACGTGCTACCAGCAGGCGCGCATCCTGAAACACGCTCAGTAAAAGGTGTAAACACTTGCCGAATAGCGGTGCACCAACCACAGGGTGCCAATACAGTAGTGGTTTTATCGGTTATTGATAATTTAGTAAAAGGGGCGGCAGGGCAGGCCATCCATAATATGAATTTAATGTGTGGCTTAGATGAAACGCTGGGTTTAAATGCCGTTGCGTTAATGCCTTAAAGGTTTAGTTAAAATATGAATTTAGTTGTAAAAGCACATCGCCCCTGGGTTACGCGTTTAATTTGGGTATTGGGTGTTATCGCGTTACTCATTGCTGGCTGGTCGGCATTTGACTACGGGCGTTATAGCGCACGATTTGATAGTGCCGATGCACGTCGCAGTGAAGAAAGTTTTGCTACAATTCGTGATGCGCTTAGTGCTGAAATTGAAACTTTGCGTGAAGGAACGGCAATTTTAGAGCGTGCCGCACAAATCGAAAAGAAAGCCTATAATGAACTATATACCACCTTAAAAGCATTACAGTCTGAAATTCTGGAGTTAAAAGAAGAGCTGGCTTTTTATCGCGGCATTGTATCGCCACGGGATGCTTCTCGTGGTTTACGTTTGCAAAAGTTTACTTTTGAGAAAAGTGGTAATTCACGTAGTTACCGCTATAAAGTAGTATTGTCTCAGGTATTAAAAAATGATCGTGTTGCACGTGGCAAAGTTCAGTTGGTTATTGAAGGTCTGCAAGGCGGGCAGGCGAAGGTGTTAAAGTTACGTGATGTAACTGCGAAACGCATCAACGAATTAAGTTATAAATTCAAGTATTTTCAGAATATCGAGGGTAATGTAGAAATCCCAGAGGATTTTGTTGCTGCGCGTATTATTTTGCGCATTTTCCCGCGCGGACGGCAGCAGGATATGATAGAAAAGACATTTGATTGGCCCAAAAACGGAGAGCAGTGAGTATGTGGGGAAACAAGAGAAAACCGAAGCAAACGGCACAGATTGATTCATTAATTGGCCAGAATTCAGAAATTCATGGTGACGTCATTTTCAAAGGTGGCTTGCATGTCGATGGCGTGATTAAAGGTAATGTTATCGCGGAAGAAGGTACCGAATCTGTTATTACGCTGAGCGAACGTGGCACCATCGAAGGTGAAGTTAAAGTCCCCAATGTTGTTGTTAACGGAACGGTGATTGGCGACGTGCATGCCTTAACGCATATCGAACTGGCTTCAGAAGCGCGGGTACACGGCAATGTTTATTACAGCCTGATAGAGATGGCCATGGGCGCCGAAGTGAATGGCAACCTGGTGCACAGGGCAGATTCGGTGGTGCATTTAAAACCGAGTGCAGAGAGCGCGGGCAGCTCAACGGATGATAAAAAATTAAATAAGTAGAATTAGTCTGCAATATCAAAGCCTTATCTGGACTCCTGGCTTTTTCCGGAGGGTGCAGATAGAAGATACCTTAGTAAATTAATACGGTATTGCTTGAATCTGGCGGGGGCAACCCTCATAATATAAGTGTTTATTGATATTCTATTTGGGAGCGAACACCATGGCTGAAGCTAATCCGTCAATTACTTTTACCGATAATGCGGCAAAAAAAGTAAAGCAACTTATTGAAGATGAAGGTAACCAGAGTCTGAACCTGCGTGTTTACGTAACGGGTGGCGGTTGTTCTGGTTTCCAGTACGGTTTTAACTTTGATGAAAACGTGCAGGAAGGTGATACACAGGTTGAAAACAGCGGCGTGAAAATGGTGATTGATCCCATGAGCCTGCAATACCTGCTGGGTGCGGAAGTTGACTATAAAGAAAGTCTGGAAGGTTCAATGTTTGTGGTGAATAATCCCAATGCGACCACAACCTGTGGCTGTGGTTCATCCTTTTCGATTTAATACCCTGTGTGAGTAAAGCCTGATAATGCTGCCTTTTTCGGGGCATTGTAAAGCACACATCCATGTGTGAAGTTTCACTTAACTACGGTTTAGTGACTCTTAGATATGCCACAGATAGCTATTTCATTATGCTCAAAAACGGTTTTTCGCTGTGTGGCGCCAACACGATATTCCATTGCAGCAGGATCTCAAGACCGTTATCGCCATTATCGACACGCAGACGACGCGCCTCGAGTTGCAGCCGGCCATGCGAACTGTAATACCAACTGTAATGTATAGAATAGGCTTTAGATTTAATGGATTGATCCAGCCTGCCTTCGGTAGATTCCAGGCCTAAACCAACATGATGTGCGGGCATAAACTGGTAGTCTGCGACAGCCCAATAACCCTGTGCTTTGTTTGTATTCCCTGATGTTATTTCCCGCTGGTTATAAAACACTTCACCAAGCAACATCAACCGAGCGGAGTAATCATACTTTGATGCATAGTCTGGTTGCAGAAAATAGCTAAAATCAAACACTTGTAGATTTGTGCTTAAACCGCCCGCAGCATCATTTTTTCCCGTGAGCATACTGAACCCGAGTTGATAGGCTGTTGAAGATGACTTATAGCCATAATATAACTTCCCGGAGTAGGCTTTGTCTTTTGACTGGGCTTTATTTAAGGCGACTTCGTTGTCGCTATTGAGCAGCGCAAAACTTGCGCCAGCACGATGGCCATTTCCAAAGTTGACAACTTTGCCGATAGTGACACCAGCTTCACGTAGCTGCTCTTCACCTAAAAACTCGGCTATGGGCAGGGGCAGTGAAATTTGTGGTCTTTCCGGTTCATGAATGGTATTAAGCAAGCCAAACTCATTGCGATATTTACCTGCTTTTAATCGAAAGCCATTGCCAAGTTCGGCGATAACCGCAGCCTCTTCAACATCAAGAGATTCATCGGCTGGTTTTGTTAAAAATATCATCCCGTAGAGCCAGGGGTTTATTTGAGATTCAAGTGATAACTCTACTTCACGAATTTTTAGCTCGGCTTTGCCGCTTTCTGCACCAAAGTCTCTTGATGCAGCAAAGAGATCAAGGTTGGCACCCAGTTTTATATTTTCAAAGCGGTTGCTTTTTGATGCCGCTAAATGATGATCAGTGTTAGCTGATAGTGAGTTTGTTATTGTGGTGGCGATGGCCACGGTAAGTATTGTCTTACGCATTATAAATTCTCCGATAACGAAAAAAATTAGACACAACTTGATAGTTGCATCGTATTACAAAATAATTTTTAAGGTTTTACGAAAAACAAGGAGGTGCACGAGCAAAATATATTGCTCGCAGAGAGGATAATGGGCGGGTGATATTTTCTGTGTCGGCTGAGGTGCTTTCTGTTTGGGCTGTTAACGGTACTTTGGCAAAAATTAACCCATTGCCTGACTTTTCCAGTTGCGCAAATATCTCACATGATTTATCGGCAGCGTGAAATGGATGTTCTACGGAGTGGGTGAGCGCACTGAACTGCCCCGCAAATAGCAGGATACTGATGAGTGTCAGGTATATTTGAATGTGTTTGCGGTTAGTTTTCATGTGCTATTGATATGGTATCAATTTTTTAGTTAGATTGCTTCGGAGTTAACTCCCAAAAGTGTGGTCGTGCGTTTTTTTGAGCTTCCAGCTCTGCTAGCTATTGTCCTAAACTTAATAAAATTTTCACATTTGCCGATAACCCCCGTGTTATTTTCTGTTATTCTATTAAATTGAATTGACTACATGGAGTTCGCAATGAGTGAATATCTACCGGGTTTAGCGGGTGTACCTGCAACAAAATCAAACATTTCCAGCATTGACGGTGAGAAGGGGATCCTTGCTTACCGTGGTTATCCGATTGAAGAACTGGCCAAATACAGTAGTTTTGAAGAAACAACATTATTATTACTTGATGGTCGTTTGCCAACACATCTCGAACTTGAAGAATTTAAACAGCAGCTTATTGATGATCGGGATATTAAATTTCACACTCGCGGTCTGATGAAAAATTTACCCGCCACCGGACATCCGATGGAAATGCTGCAAACCGTTGTTGCGAGTTTAAGTATGTTTTACCCCGGGTCAGAGTGTTTAACCGGTGACTCGCAATGTGACGATTTAAATTATATCCATAATACAACGGTTAAAATTATTTCCCGTTTACCAACGATAGTGGCCATGTGGGAACATATTCGTAATGGCTATGATCCGGTGAAACCGCGCACCGATTTATCTTTTGCTGAAAATTTCCTGTATATGTTAACCGGTAACGAGCCGGATCCTATGTTGGCAAAAATAATGGATGTTTGCCTTATTTTACATGCCGAACATACCATTAATGCTTCAACCTTTGCGGTGTTAGTAAATGCTTCCACACTGGCTAATCCTTACAGTGTGATTGCGGCGGCCATTGGTGCGCTTTCTGGTCCATTACACGGTGGTGCCAACCAGCGGGTGGTTGAAATGCTGGCTGAAATTGGTTCGGCGGACAAGGCTGAAGAATATATTGATAACAAATTAAAAAATAAAGACGTTATCTGGGGAATGGGGCACCGTGAATATAAAACCAAAGATCCCCGTGCCACTATTTTACAGGGGCTGGTCGATGACTTGATGGTATCCAGAGGAGGCGACATTAGCCCGGCCTTTGAAATTGCAAAAGTGGTTGAGCAAGTTTGTGAAGATCGCCTGGCGAAAAAAGGCGTGTATGCGAATGTTGACTTTTATTCGGGCATTCTTTACACCGAAATGGGCATTCCTGCTGATCAGTTCACCACGATTTTTGCCATTGCGCGTTCAGCCGGTTGGTTAGCACATTGGCGTGAGCAGTTAGGCGATAATCGTATCTTCAGGCCCACGCAAGTTTATACCGGTGAGCCTAACCGACATTACGTGGATATCAATAAGCGCTAGGCTTCAGGGTGGGGTAAATGCCACCTAATATCACGGCCTGTGTTGCACCGGTTACGCTGCTGATATTGCCCGCTTGTTTGTTTAAGGTTTGTTTTGCCAGCCAGGCAAAGGCCATCGCTTCGATCCATTCGCTTGCAACACCCTCAGCGTCCGTGGTTGTTACCTTGATACTTTCTAATTGAGCCTGTAAGCGGCTCATTAAAAAATTATTTTGTGCGCCACCGCCACAGGCAAAAACCTCATCACAACCCTTCGCATATGCGTTTATTGCTCTGGTGATGGATATCACGGTGCATTCACACAGTGTGGCCTGAACATCTTCGGATGATAAAAAGGGAAAGGCTTTTAAGTGCTCGCTAAACCAGCTGGGGCTAAAATAATCGGTGCCGGTGCTCTTAGGCGGTGGCAATTTAAAAAAATCATCACTTAATAATTGCTGCAGAAAATCACTGTTTATTTTGCCACTGGCGGCCCAAGCGCCTTTATTATCATAACTTTTATTTTGTTGGCGACTAATCCAGTAGTCCATTAAGGTGCTGGCCGGGCCGGTATCAAAGCCGGTAACCGGCTTGTTTTTGTCGGTGGGTAAAATGGTAATGTTGGCAATGCCACCGAGGTTTAAAATAACACGGTTGCGCCTGCTATCCCGAAAAATCTGCTCATGGAAAGCAGGAACCAGTGGCGCACCCTGTCCGCCTGCGGCCATATCCCGGCGGCGAAAATCGGCTACTGTGGTAATGCCGGTGAGCTGGGCGATGGTATTCGGGTCGGCGATTTGTAAACTGTTACGAATGGCGGTTTCAGGGTAATGCCGTAAGGTCTGGCCATGGCTACCAATGGCAATTATGTCGCTGGCATTTATATCGCTGGCATTTATGTTTTTTGTATTTTTTAGTAACTGATTTGCGCAGTTGGCAAACTGTTTACCCAGCTCGATATCAAGTTGCTGCATTTTGTGCAGTTCGTTATCGCAGCCCTGACATAATGCGCTAATCTGGTTGCGTGTTTCACTGCTGAAGGTTTGGGAATAGTGTGCAACGAGCTTGATATTATTGTTGCTACAATCTATCAGTGCTCCATCAATGGCATCCATGCTGGTGCCTGACATTAATCCAATATAATAGTCAGGCATGATGCTAAGCGTCCATTTACATTTGTGAAGTTAGAATGCTTGAGTATAAGTATTTGCTGCAACTTTAAAATTATGTGCGTCGAGTTGAGCCAATAATTTTACGGCATGCTGTTTAAAATCTATTTTAAAATTTTTGTTAATCGGTGCGGCATTAGGCAATTTAACGGTAAGTGGATTACGGTGTACACCATTAATTCTAAATTCATAATGTAGATGTGGACCTGTTGCGCGCCCTGTGCTGCCGACATAACCAATGATTTGCCCCTGCTTAACAAATTTGCCGTTATACAGACCACGTTTAAAATTATTCAGGTGTGCATACAAGGTGCTGTAGCGACCGCCATGACGAATGATAATGGCCTTACCATAACCCCCTTTGCGACCACGAAAAATAATTTTACCATCGCCGGATGCTTTAACCGGTGTACCGCGTGAAGCTGCGTAATCTACGCCTTTATGCAAACGCATACGGTTTAGAACAGGATGTTTGCGTTTGCCAAAGCGTGAACTAATGCGTCTGAAATCAACCGGGGTGCGTAGAAAAGCCTTGCGCATGGATAAACCTTCAGGCGTATAGTAGTTACTGTTGCCCTTTGGGTCGGTATAACGAATAGCGTGGTAAGTGCGCCCCTGATTAGTGAACCGGGCAGCAAGAATATCACCATCTTTAATTTTTAAACCATCCAGGAAATGTTCTTCATAAAGAAGTGAAAAGGTGTCACCCTTGCGTAAGTCGAGTGCAAAATCAATATCCCAGCCAAAAATCGAAACCAGATCCATTATAAGGGCGGCATTCATCCCGGCACTTTTAGCATCAACAAATAAAGAGGACTGAATTGTTCCAGAGATATGCTGCTGTCTTTTTTGTGCAACCCGTGAAAGGGTGCTAGCAACAAAGCCTTCATCCTGACGCTCGATACGCAGCGACTGAAAACGGTTCTGCTGGTAGACCATTTCAATGAGTTGCTGTTTCTCATTGAGCCGAAACTTAAAGGTTTGCCCTGGTTGAATATATTTTAATGGGCGGGTTACTTTACCCAGCCGCATAATTTTGTGTAAATCTTGAGGGCTTAATTTATTGCGTTTAAATAAATGAGCCAGTGAGTCGCCACGCCGTACTTTTTCATCGAGCCATACATATAACGGCGAAGTATTATCTTTTGTTATTATTTGTTTCTGCGTTGTTAGCAGTGCTGGACTAATTTGTGTTTGTTCCGGCTTAATCAGCGCAGTTTGTTTAGCGGCGCTTTGCATTAACCCCGTGGTTTTGGTTGCAGGGGGCTGACCAGGAATAGATAAGGGTAAGGTAATCTGTGTTGCTTCTGACGCGGGCACTATGCTGGTTGTCACTGGAATAGCAGTGAGTGAACCACTGCGTTTGGCCGACACATCTTTGGATGCAAAAATTAGTAAAGTGCTAATAGAAGTGATGGCAGCAGCAAGTACTAACCAGTGCAGTTTATTCCACTTTTTTGGGGCTTGTTCATCCATGTTCATGGACTTAAAATCTCGCGTTAAGAACGGCTTGTAATTCACGGAATTTACTCACTTTTTTCATTTTCAAACTTCTCCCTATACGATAGCGTGATTTTGTCTTTTGGTCAAATTTGATACAGCGAAAAGGCCAGTTTGCGCCTGCTTATGCGTTGTGGCCAGGCCCTAAAAAAGTGCTCAGTGAAGAATCGTACTTATGGTAAAGTACGCCGCACTTTTTAAGAATTGAGTAACGAAATGAACCAAATAGAAATATTAGCGCAATTAAAGCGTGGTTGCGACGAAATTTTAGTTGAAACCGAGCTGGTTGAGCGTTTAAAAACGGGTAAACCGATGCGTATTAAAGCCGGCTTTGATCCAACCGCACCGGATTTACATCTTGGCCATACGGTATTGATTAATAAGTTGCGCCAGTTTCAGGATTTAGGGCATGAAATCTTATTCTTAATTGGTGATTTCACCGGCATGATTGGTGACCCAACCGGTAAAAGTGCAACCCGTCCGCCTTTAACGGTTGAACAGGTCGAAGAAAATGCTAAAACTTACCAGCAGCAGATCTTTAAAATTCTGGATAAAGACAAAACAACGGTAATGTTTAACTCCATCTGGATGAATAAAATGAGCCCGGCCGATTTGATTCAATTAGCAGCAAAGCATACCGTTGCACGTATGCTAGAACGGGATGACTTCAACAAGCGTTATAATTCCGGTCAGCCGATTGCGATTCATGAATTTTTATACCCGTTAATACAGGGTTATGATTCGGTTGAAATGAAAGCGGATATTGAGTTAGGTGGTACCGACCAGAAATTTAATTTACTTGTTGGCCGTGAATTACAAAAACATTACGGCCAGAAGCCGCAGGTGGTAATGACCATGCCGCTGCTCGAAGGCACCGATGGTGTCAATAAAATGTCGAAGTCACTGGGTAACTATATTGGCATTGATGAAGCGCCAGACGAGATTTTTGGTAAGCTGATGTCGATATCCGATGAGTTGATGTGGCGCTATTTTGAATTACTTAGTTTTAGGCCATTACCTGAAATAGAAGGGTTTAAACAACAAATTGAACAGGGTGCGAACCCACGAGATATTAAATTTTTGCTGGCAGAAGAAATTATTGCCCGCTTTCACTCAGAAGCCGCTGCTACGAAGTCACGCGAGAACTTTATTGCGCGTTTTCAAAAGGGTGCGATGCCGGATGATATTGAAGAGAAACAAATCTGCGCAGCAGGCGGCGAACTCCCCATTGCCAATTTATTAAAAGAAGCCGGTTTGGTAAGCAGCACATCCGATGCTTACCGGATGATTAAGCAAGGTGCGGTTAAAATAGACGGTGAAAAAGTAGCCTCGCGTGATATTAAAATACAGGCCGGTAGCGAGCATGTTTATCAGGTAGGGAAGCGGCGTTTTGCCAGGGTGAGCCTGGTTTAAGTATCGTTGCAATCAGCGGTGTTTATGTTCAGCCAGTAACGGCCAATTTCTTCCAGCGCACTGGAAAATGCGGCATAGTCAGTGGGCTTGTTAATATAGCTATTGCTGCCAAGTTCATAACTTAAACGAATATCTTTGTCTTCCAGTGAGCACGATAGAATAACAACAGGAATATTCTTGGTAGCATCATCGGCACGAATTTGCTTTAACACCTCGTGGCCATCGAGTTTGGGTAATTTTAAATCAAGTAAAATAATCCTTGGTAGTTCGTTTTGTTGTCTGGCCTGGTATTTTCCTTTGGCAAAAAGAAAATCGGTGGCTTCGGCACCATCTTCCAGTACCAGCACGTCAATATTGGCATTGAGCTTCTGAAATACACGTAAAGTCAGTTCAATATCGTCTGAGTTATCTTCAATTAACACAATTTTTAGACTTTTCTGATGATTATACTGACTGACTGGCATGGTAGGAGATAGGTGAACGGCTATTTTTTTAAAGCCAATTTCATGACACCAGTGTATCGCCGTATCGGACGTTTTAAAATTTCTGGGGGAGCCTGTTTTTAGAGTGAGTGTTTCTTGTTCATCTTTTTCCAGCGCATTGATATAAACCCGCCAGGCTTTGTCTTCGGCAATATAAACGACCGATGCACCAGACCAGTGGCCGGCTTCAAAAAGTAAGCGTACATCACGTTCGTTCATAACATCTTTCCAAAAAAAATTGGGCGGCAATGTGCTAATGTACTAAATTTACACCCAGAAGTACAGTTTCGGGGTTGTGTTTGCACAAAAAAAAGCCAGTTATAACAACTGGCTTGGCTATTTTGTTCATAATTCTCTTTAAAATATGTGTTATCCGAAGAACACCTCCACTTTATTAAAGCCGATTCGGTTGCAGCACCTTAATGCGGCATCGGATGTCTTAAATAACCGCGGGTCGGTCGACCGTTTTGATATTAAATAATCAGGATCATGCTTGTTTTTTTCTAATATTTTTATTATCCATCCAGAATTATTGGTTGATACCGAAATAGACACTAAATCATTAGATTTACAGAGTAACTTTGCTTCCCGTTCTTGCATTCTTGGGCTCCTAAAATCTAGTTATTGGGGGGCTAACTATATACTAAATCCTTACGCTTTCTCAACTATTAATCCGCTCTTACCGTGTATTATTATTATTTATTTAGATTCAGTCTTAAATTGGGGCATTTTATGGCAAATTTAAAAGTAGGCATTCATACTCCTTTAAGCTATAAATAGTGTTAGATTGAGTGGATTGCTCAGTTTTTATATAATTTAAAGCATACAAGGCTATACAGCTAAGATAATGAAAAAGAAGAGACTTTTACTGGTAGAAGATAATCCGGATGATGAGCTGTTAACACGCCGTGCATTAAAAAAGCATTCGGAGTTTAATTGTGTTGATGTTGCGAGCGATGGTGTTGAGGCGTTGGAATATTTATCCATTGAAACCAATTTACCGGCTTCCGGTGCAAACAAGGCCGTGGCGGGCTCACTGCCTGACTTAATTTTGCTGGATTTAAAAATGCCGCGCTTAAATGGCCATGAATTTTTAAGATATGTACGCGCTAATCCAAGAACGGCGTATATCCCTGTTATTATATTAACCACCTCAAATGAAGAAAAAGATATTTCGGTGAGCTACGAGCTCGGTGCAAATAGCTTTTTACGTAAGCCGGTGGATTTTCTGGATTTTGCAAAAGTAATCGAACAGGTTAGCCACTACTGGCTTGAACTTAATATTCCTTCTCCCCCGATTGTTGCCAATCAATAAAGTGGTTTAGATGAAAAAAGATTTACGTTTATTGGTTGTCGAAGATTCTGAAGATGATGTGATTTTGATGCGGCGTGTATTATCAAAGGCCGGTTATGAAACAGATCTGTTGCGCGTCGAAAATGGCAAAGAGCTTGAAGATGCGCTAACAACACGTAACTGGGACCTTGTGATTACCGATCACAATATTCCTGGATTTAGCTCGGTGGAAGCGCTAAAACAGGTTAAAGAGTTTGATGAAAGTCTGCCTGTGGTGATTGTGTCGGGCAGTATTGGTGAAGATATTGCCGTTGCCGCAATGAAAGCGGGTGCACAAGATTATATTATGAAAAATAATTTAGTGCGTTTAGCGCCTGCTATTGAGCGAGAACTACGTGACGTTGAAACGCGGCGTGCACGCAAGCGCGCTGAAGATACCATTCGGCATATGGCCTATCATGATTCCTTAACGGGGCTGATTAATCGGGCTGAGTTTGAGCGGCGCTTAAAGCGGGTTTTGTATGGGTTAAATTCGATTGAAGGACATCATGCATTACTCTACCTCGATTTAGATCAATTTAAGGTTATCAATGACACCTGCGGCCATGTTGCGGGTGATGAGCTGTTAAGACAACTCACTGTTATTTTGCATAAACCCATTCGAGAAAGTGATACGCTGGCGCGTTTAGGGGGTGATGAGTTCGGCATCCTTCTGGAAAATTGCCCGCAGGATCATGCCGAACTTATTGCCGACAACCTGATTAAAGAAGTAAAAGAATCTCATTTTGTCTGGAAAAATCAGACATTTAAAGTCGGCGCGAGCATTGGCCTGGTGATGTTAACCAACGCCGATCAAGGTATGACCGAAGCGTTGAGTGCAGCCGACATGGCATGCTACGCAGCGAAAGACGCTGGGCGTAACCGCTATCATCTTTATAGTGAAGATGACAGCAGCCTGATCCGCCGGCACGGTGAAATGAAGTGGGTGTCCCGAATTCATGCTGCATTAAACGATAATAGCTTCACGCTTTATCAGCAAAAGATGTTACCCGTGAATAGTCAGTCAGGCCTTGCAACCCATTTTGAATTCCTTGTTCGGCTTAAGGATAAGGGGGAAATTATTGCACCGGGCGCTTTTATCCCTGCTGCCGAACGGTATAACTTAATGCCTTCGATTGATCGCTGGGTTATTAAAGAGGCATTCAAGTGTATTGTTCAAATTACACAAACAAACACGGACTTAAGAAATGCGACCTATTTTTTAAATCTGTCCGGTACCTCATTAAGTGACAAGGCTTTTTTTGATTTTTTGCGCGAACAATTTGAAAAATATTCATTAGCGGCTGAGCAAATATGTTTCGAAGTGACCGAAACGGCGGCCATTACAAACCTTGCCAGTACGGTTGAATTTATCAAACAACTTAAAGAACTGGGTTGCCAGTTTGCACTGGATGACTTTGGTGCGGGTTTAAGCTCTTTTTCATACCTAAAAAGCTTACCGGTGGACTATCTTAAGATCGACGGTGGCTTTGTTCGCGATATGCTCGAAGATCCCATGGATGCGGCCATTGTGGCGGCGGTAAACAACATTGGCCATGTTGCAGGTTTAAAAACCGTGGCCGAATTTGTCGAAAATGAAGAAATTATGCACGCGCTCGGGGAAATAGGAGTTGATTATGCGCAAGGCTATGCGTTGGCGAGGCCGGCTCCTGTTGAAGAATTAATCGTTAAAGCCAAACAGGCACAAAGTTAAACAGAGTGTTTTTTAAAATTCTGTTGTTGCTAGCAAATTCAGCCCCTTTCTCTCTCTAAGAACCGCATAATCATGCGGTTTAATATTATATGTGAAAAAACTGAAATAAGTGTTGACGGATTTCATTGTGTGCGTATAATGCGCGCCTCCACACAAGGGAAGCAGTTGAAAAACAACTTTTCTTGAAACGAAAAACCTAAAAAATTGGTTGACGGTGGAGCAGATATTCTTCTATAATTGAAGGTCTGCGCTAACGAAAAATGTTAGTCTTGTTCTTTAACAATTTAATCAGATAATTTGTGTGGGTACTTATGTCGATGATTGGCAATGCCAAAAAAAGTCGATGTAAAGTAACCTACATTAAAAACCTATTAGTATAGTAGTTTTAAGTTAGTAGTTTTTTTGATGCTAGATCTTTTCATTGCGAAAAGTAGATTGCACTTTAATATATGGACTTGTTCATATACTAAAAGCAATCAAAATGATTGAACTGAAGAGTTTGATCCTGGCTCAGATTGAACGCTGGCGGCATGCCTAACACATGCAAGTCGAACGGTAACGATGGAAGCTTGCTTCCAGGCGACGAGTGGCGGACGGGTGAGTATAAAATAGGAATCTGCCTGGTAGTGGGGGACAACGTGGTGAAAACCACGCTAATACCGCATACGCCCTACGGGGGAAAGCGGAGGATCTTCGGACTTCGCGCTATTAGATGAGCCTATTCCTGATTAGCTTGTTGGTGAGGTAAGAGCTCACCAAGGCAACGATCAGTAGCTGTTCTGAGAGGAAGATCAGCCACACTGGGACTGAGACACGGCCCAGACTCCTACGGGAGGCAGCAGTGGGGAATATTGGACAATGG
>QIKU01000144.1 GCA_003232015.1 Gammaproteobacteria bacterium | reverse complement strand
AATCTTTCATATTTTTAATCATAGAGTAAATCATATTCCGTTGTCTTTTCAGTCGAGCTTTTTATCAGGGTTTTATTTTTTAGTATAAACTCATCCAGCATTTTAAACAGTAGCCCACGCTGAACAGGTTTAGAAAGGAATTCATTTGCACCTAAACGCATGCCCCAGAATTTTTCTGTGGCCTGCTCATTGCCACTCATAATAATAATAGGAATATCTTCTGTGCGTTGTTCTTTGCGCAACAGGCGTGTAGCTTTAAAACCGTTGATGCCAGGCATAACAATATCCATTAAAATAAGATCGGGTTGGTACTCAACGGCAAGTTCAATACCGCGTTTGCCATCGGAAGCAGCAAGGGTGGAGTAGCCGGCTTGTTCCAGAATAGTTTTAAGTGCATGCACAACGGTGCGAGAATCATCAACAATCAGAACAGTGCGATCGGAAACAACTTCACGTTGTTTTATGCGTTTATCTTTATTTTTACCGGGGCGTAAAAAAAGATCTTTAAAAGCGACTCGTCCCATAATTTTTCTTGCGTGCTCGTCCTATTGTCTGAGATTGAGTCTAACACTGCCACATCTAAAGGCAAAGTTTAACGTCAGCTATTTTGTGATAGATTAATGGAGTGGTTAAGTTATAATCTATTGAATTTATTAATAATAGGTCTGAGTCTGTGCCTTCAGGTGTAAAGTGGGTTAACCTCTTTAGCGTGGTTTGGGAAGGACATGGAGTCGATATAATCTGCTCAGTGAGTAAATTAAGTCAATGAATAGCACAAGCAGGATGACAGCAAAGCAGGTTCTGATTTTTATTGGAATGGTGAATCTGGTTTTGTTTGCTTTTTATGCAAATACCATCCTCCAGTTGTTTAAATTTTGGTCAAATTCACATGGTTATGGGCATGGTACGCTTTTGTTTCCTATTTTACTGGGTCTTTATTTTTATGAACTCTATAAGGCACCCCGATTAAATCTGTCTTTTATCAACTTGTTGAGTCTTTTGTGTGCACTTGGCCTGGGCTTTCTCTGGTTTGCTGCTGATTTATTAAATATTCAGTTTATTGAGTTCTTTGCATTCTGGTTGATTCTGATACTTTTTAACCTGTTGTTAACCTCTGGCAGTCTTAAAGATGCAGTCCACTTATGGCCTTTGCTGTTAATCATATTTGTGCTTCCATTATGGGACTCCTTATCTGAAATTTTACGCATTATTGAAACACCGTTGGTTGTTTTTGCCTTAAATGTAACGTCGATTGATGCACTACAGGATGGTTTCTTAATATATATTCCAGCCGGCACCTTTCTGGTTGAGCATGGTTGCAGTGGTTTTAATCAATTTATTGTTTCTGTTCCTCTGGCTGTCTTTTACGCTTACACACGAAAACTAAACTTTGTAGCCGGTTGCAAATTTGTATTGCTGTTACTGCTGTTAGCTATTCTGTTTAATACGCTTCGGATATACATTATTGTTGTTGTCGGGCAGTTAACCCATATGAAATCACCATTGCTGGAGGAACACGGGTTTTTAGGCTGGGTTATATACGGGGTAGGTGTCTTTATTTTATTTTATCTGGCTGATCGGCGACTTAAGCCTGCTCAGCTTGCTGCTGATAAAGTTTCTAACTCCAGGGGTCGCAGTCATATTACTTGCAAGTCAAATTCAGGAAAATTAATACCATTAGCCTTTGTACTGGCATTAGGGCCACTACTTAGCATTGCTTACCCTGTTTTTAAGAATAATTCGATAGTGGATATTGAACAGCTTACGGATAAGCTTCACTGGAAAGAAGTGGCTGGTTCCCCTTCATTCAAGTTTAAACCTGCCTTTGCACAAGGCGACAGGGTATATCAGCACAAGCTGGAAAACATGTTTGGCCAGAGTGTTACTTTATATATTAACTATTTTGTTAATCAGGAGCAGGGGCGTGAAGCCATTAATGCCTTAAATGGCCTGGTGCCGAGCGATAGTGGTGACAAGCTTATTGCAGAAAAGCCCCATACCGTTCAATTGCCTGGCGGAGGTGCGCTAAAAGTGAATGAATCCATTGTGGTGCTTAAATCGGGCGAAAGATACCTTGCCTGGCAGTGGTATTTTACCAATGGGCAGTCTCTTAATAAGGCAATGGATGCCCGCTTGAATAATGTGCTGGCTATTCTGAAAGATAAGCCGGCCATTTCCAGTATTGTCCTGTTTAAACAGTTTTACCCTGATGAGCGCCCGGCACGTAAAGTGATGCAGTTTTTTATACAGGATAATATTGCTGCCCTGACTCAGCAGTTAAATTGATGATGTACCTAATCAATTTTTAACTGTCTTACAAGGGTAAAATTTCATATAAAATTGCGTATAAATACCTTATGATCCCACAATAATCATTTATATATAATTTTCAGTAGTTTATAGTACCGGATTATTCGTTCGAAGCAGTTTTTAGACGTGCTATAATATTATAAAACCAATAATAATCAATAAGTTACAGTATTTTGTGGCAGTTGATGAATTTTAAGGAGAGGGTTGAAAAATGCGTAGCGATAAAATGCTGATAAGGCTGGCTGGTATTGGCTTGATATTGATGTTGAGTGCATGCAGCAGTGTACCGAGTTCAACGTCTACAGATCTTAATACACCGGTATCAAGCCGTGTATCTGAATATTTAATTGGTGCGGGTGATCAGTTAAATGTGTTTGTCTGGCGTAACGAAGAAATTTCAATTACCGTTCCTGTTCGCCCTGATGGCCGGATTTCAACACCGCTGGTTGAGGACATGATTGCCGTTGGTAAAACACCGACACGGTTAGCGCGTGATATTGAAAAACGTATTTCAAAATACATTCGTAATCCGCAAGTGACCATTATTGTGACTAATTTTGTTGGTTCCTTAAAGCAGCAAATCCGCGTAATAGGGCAGGCAGCAGAGCCACAATCATTGCCTTATCGGCAACAGTTAACATTACTTGATGTTATGATTCAGGTGGGTGGTTTAACTGATTTTGCAGCCGGAAATAATGCAAAAATTATTCGCAAAATAAATGGTGCTAATACCGAGATCCCGGCGCGTTTGAATGACTTGATTAAAAAAGGCGATATTGGTGCCAACCTTGTTATGCATCCAGGCGACATTTTAATTATTCCTGAGTCCTGGTTCTAGTCTTTAACCAGGTTTTAACTTTACTAATGTATCAATTTAACCAGTAGCAGTATTCTTAGATGCGTGATCAAATTTTGCAGCTTTTAACCTATGCGCGTGGTATGTGGCGTTATCGCTGGTATGGCCTGATTTTAACCTGGTGTGTTTCAATTATCGGCTGGCTGGCTGTTTATTCGATTCCCGACAAGTATGAAGCATCGGCACGGGTGCAAATTGAAAGCCAGTCAGCACTGGATCCTTTATTGAAAGGCTTGGCGATTGATACGGATATGTTGTCAAAGGTTTCGTTAATGACCCGAATTATCATGGGCCGTGAGAATTTAGAAAATATTATTGATAACACGGATTTAAAAAACTATGCTAAAACCCCCGCAGCAAAACAGGGACTTATTCGCAGCTTAAAAGAAGGTATTAAGATTGGTGTACCAAGAAGACGAGATGATACCTTATTTACCTTTAAATACAGCCATACGGAAGCGTATATTGCTAAACAGGTTATTGATAATGTTTTAAGAACGCTTGTTGATGGAGCGGTACTCGATAGTTTAACCGACAAGAGAAGTGCACAAAAATTTATCCTTGAGCAAATTGAGCAGCAGGAAGTCAGGCTTACTGTTGCTGAAGAAAAACTGGCGCAGTTTAAGAAAAAAAATGTGGGGATGATGCCAAGTGATGGGCAGGGTTACTACACACGTTTACAAGCTGCATACGAAGAAAGGGACAAACTTAGAAGTGAACTGCGTATCGCAAAAAATAAATACGAGTTACTCAATAAGCAATTAAAGGGTGAAGCACCTGCTTTTGCTGGTGACAGTGAAACTGACAAGAAAATACGTGCGCATACAGCCGCACTTGAAGAATTGCTGCTTAAGTTTACTGAGCAATATCCTGACGTAATTGCAAAGCGTGAAATAATTGCACAGTTAAAAAAGAAAAAGGCCAGAGAACTGGCTGAAAGGGAAAATAGCCCAACAAACATAGATACACGACAAAGTGATTTGTCCTTAAATCCGGTTTATCAGGATACCAAAATAGCACTGAGCGCGGCAGCGGTTGAAGTTAAAACTATTCAGTCAAAGTTAACTGAACAGAACATAAAGATCAGAAAGTTTGAAGCACTGGTAGACACTATTCCTGAAGTTGAAGCGCAGTTATCACGCTTAAATCGTGATTACACCGTCATTAAAACTCAGTATGAAGCCTTACTGGGGCGGCTGGAATCCGCAAAATTATCGGCAGAAGCGGATAAAGGCCGTGATAATGTTAAGTTCAAGATCATTGACCCGCCTTTTGTTCCTTTAGAGCCAGCAAGTCCCAAACGAGGGCTATTTTTGTTAGGCGTGTTGTTTGCAGGTATTGGGAGCGGGCTGGGTTTGATGTTTTTACTTTATATGTTAAGGCCGGTATTTATTACAACTCAGGAATTAAACAAGACATTGGGTTTGCCGGTATTGGGTGCAGTGAAGATTCGCTGGTCCGATGCACAAAAAGAAAAATTAAAATTTGAATTAACCAAGTTTATGGTTGGCGCATTTTGCTTAATTATTGTTTTTGGTGTTGTGTTGATTTTTAAAGACAGTGGTAGTTTTTATTTGCAGGAAATAATGTCAGGTCAGACTGGTGGCGTAGCATGAGTATTATTGATAAAGCCATGAAAAAGCTGCAAAACAATCAATCGGCTTCAGTTGCAAAACGTATTACGCCACATATCAAGGCGACAAAATACAAAGCAAAAATTGCTAATTCCCGTAGTAATGAATGTAAATTGCATATCGATCAGGAGCGTTTAATAAGCGCTGGGTTGAGTATTTCGGCAGCTGACGGGAGTTTAACAGTTGATAATGCCTTTCGCCGGATTAAACGCCCGATACTGGCGAATGCTTACGGAAAAGAATCTGCTCTTGTTGAAAATGGTAATATTGTCATGATATGCAGTTCCCTGCCGGGTGAAGGTAAAACATTCAATGCAATTAACCTGTCAATGAGCATTGCGATTGAGCTGGATAAAACAGTGCTGCTGGTTGATGCTGATTTACCTCGGCGCAATACGACCAGTTTATTTGGTTTAGAAGATGAGCCAGGTTTAACAGATGTATTAGTGGGTGAAAAAGATTTAACCGATGTTATTGTGAGCACGGATTTACAGGATTTTAAAATTCTTCCTGCTGGTACAAAACATCATCATGGCACTGAATTATTAGCCAGTGACAAAATGTTTAATTTAATTGCTGAACTGGCAAGCCGTTATCAGGATCGTATTATTATTTTTGATACGCCGCCACTGCTTATTACCTCGGAAGCACAGGTGCTAGCGGGGCTTGCTGGGCAGGTTGTTTTAATCGTTGAAGCTGATCGGACTTTAAAACACGATGTGGAGGATGCGGTAGAAATGCTTGATAGCACGAAGCCAATTGGCCTTGTTTTAAACAAGACTCAAGTAAGTTCCGGTTCAGATTACTATGGTGATTCAGCATATGGAGCATATTGAACCTTATCGGACTAAAATCTATATTCTTGCGGGAGTTATTTCCTTAAATTTACTTTCTCCCTATACTGTTTTTGCGGGTGAAGTGCGCTTTACACCTTCGGTAATGTTAAAAGAGTCTTATAGTGATAATATTTTATTAGCACCAAAAGGCCAGGAACAGGGTGATTTTGTTTCTGAAATTTCCCCTGCATTTAATTTACAAATGAACGGCTCAAGCTTTACAGCTAATGTAGACTATACATTACAGAATCTTCTGTATTTAAAAGACAGTAACCGAAACCAGGTTTTTAACCAGTTGTCTGCAAACAGTAATGCAGAGCTAGTGGATGACTACCTCTTCTTTGATATTAATGCGAATCATATGCAGCGGATAGTTAATGCCGATCAGCCTATAGCTAATAATAATATTGCGATAACTGCCAACCGGACAAATGTGAGCAGCTACAACTTTTCACCCTATTTCAGACATTCATTCCAGGGTGTGATGGATGCAACGTTGCGTTATTCTTATTCCAATGTTGATTACCGTCGTGACGAACTTGTTGACTCTAAACAAACTGGTATTTCTCTTCAGTTAAACAGCCCGGCGCGTGAAACCGGTTTTAACTGGGGAGTGAATTATTCAAAGCGAAATAATGACTTTGAAACCGGTAGCGATTCCACGTTTAGCCGAGGAAGTCTGCAACTAGGTTATCGCCCGACGACGCGCACTAATGTATATGCAACAGGTGGTAACGAAAATAACAGTTTTATCGTAAATAATAACCAGAATATTGATAAAACCTTCTGGAATGTGGGTGCAGACTGGCAACCAGGTGCACAGGATAGTATTACGCTTGAATTTGGTGAACGCTTCTTTGGTAAAACCGGGCGGTTTGGATGGAGACATAATGCGCGCCGTCTGGTGTTCAATGCGAATTATCAGGAAGAACTTTCTACTTTTGCACTAACATTACTGGAGCGCCAACAGGTTGGGAGTTTAAATGCACAAAACCAACCTGTTGATATCGGCAATTCAATTACTTCTCAGGTTTACGTTAGAAAAATAGCAACGCTGGGACTGACTTACAATATATCAAAAACAAGTTTAGCCCTGAGTTATTCTAATGAACGTCGTATTTTTCAGGATACAGATGATGAAACTCGTACTGAATTTGTTAATGCATCAGTCAGTTTACGCTCCTCTGCACAATTAACGTATGTACTGGCTACGCGCTGGAACAGCCGGTATACCTCTTCTACTGGTTTAAAGACATATATAACAAATATTAATTTTGCAATTCAGCAGCAATTAACACCCAGGTTGCAAGCTGAACTGGCCGTTAGACATAGCTTCCGAAATTCAAACAATGCCGTAACTGATTATGATGAAAATATTTTATCAGTGGGTATCACTCAAACATTTAATTAATTATGTATCAAGAATATTACAATTTCACAGGTAAACCTTTTCAGTTAATACCGGACGTAAAGTGCCTGTTTGCAAGCCGTGGCCATTTACAGGCCCTGGCCTATTTTAACTATGGCCTGGAGCAAGGTGAAGGCTTTGTTACTGTTACTGGTGAGATTGGTGCGGGTAAAACTACGCTTATCCAGGCATTGCTTGCCGAGTTAGAAGATAAAAATGTGGTGGTAGCGACAATGGTGGCTGCTAATCTGGACGCGGTGGGTGTGCTGGAAATGATTGCATCAGTTTTTGAACTGCCGCATGAAAATATGAGTAAGGTTGTATTATTAAAAACAATCGAAAACCACTTTTTGGAGTATCGTGAGCAAGGGCAAAATATACTGCTGGTCGTTGATGAAGCTCAAACATTGAATGCAGATGCATTGGAAGAATTACGTATTTTATCCAATCTTGAAAAAGAAGGTCGCGCTGTGATGCAGGTTTTTCTGGTTGGACAGGCCGAACTGCGCACAACCATACTATCTAAAGAGTTTGAACATTTAAGGCAGCGGATTATTGCATCATATCATTTAGACGCACTGACTGAAGTTGAGACGATTGATTATATTAAATTTCGTTTAAAGTCGGTTGGCTGGGAGAATACTCCTAGCTTATCAAAAGAAGTTTATAATGAACTCTACCGCTGGTCGAATGGTATTCCCCGGCGCGTCAATTTGTTATGTGACCGTTTATTTGTATATGGCTATTTAGAAGAAAAATCCAAATTAACCAAGCGTGATATTATGCTGGTTGTTGCAGATATGAATAAAGAATTGGGTGGTGAGAAAACAAATGAATTCTTGCACTCGGTGCCTAATTCATCTACGGAACAAGAAGTTGATGTTATTCTTGATGGCAGTGATATAAATAGCCGTCTGGACAAGATTGAAGAAAAATTAGATATATTGTTAGATACTTTAATCAAAGCCAAAAAGATCAAGTAAGCGGACAGATGAATAAAAGCAACGTCATGAGTGTTGATGTCGAGGATTATTATCAGGTTTCTGCTTTTGCAAAATCCGTTGCGATAAGTGAGTGGGAACAACATGAGTCACGGGTGGTTGATAATACCCTTAGGCTACTTGATTTGTTTGCAGAAAAGAAAGTTAAAGCAACTTTTTTTGTTTTAGGCTGGGTAGCAGAACGTGAACCGCAACTTGTGAAAGAAATACACAGCCAGGGTCATGAAATTGCCAGCCACGGGTATAGCCATCAACTTATTTACAATCAGTCTCCTGAAGTTTTTAAAGAAGAAACCATTAAATCCAGGGAATTACTGGAGGATTTAACTGGTGAAGAAGTGCTGGGTTATCGTGCTGCCAGTTATTCAATTACTAAACGTAATTTATGGGCTTTAGATATTTTGGCTGAAGCAGGTTTTGTTTATGATTCCAGTATTTTCCCAATTCGCCATGACCGTTATGGTATTGCGGATGCGAAAACAACTCCACATAAACTGACGACACCGAATGGCGCAGAGCTAGTCGAGTTTCCATTAACAACGCGCCGAATCGGTAATTTAAATATACCGGTTGCGGGTGGTGGATATTTTCGTTTGTATCCTTATTTTTTGACCCGCCATTTTTTGAAGGCGGTTAATAAGAAACAGGATGAACAGTTTGTTTTTTATTTGCATCCATGGGAAGTGGATCCGCAGCAACCGCGGATTAAAGCAAGCTGGTTTTCGAAATTTCGTCACTATAATAATCTTGATAAGTGTGAGTTGCGTTTGAGTAATTTAATGGATGACTTTAATTTTACAACGATGAAGACCGTATTAACGGAACTGAATCTTTTGCAGTAATGGTCTTGATTTAATGAATTACGGATTAATTAATTTCACATCTGCACTGGATGGTGCCGAAAGAATAAAACAATGGGACGACTATGTTGCGTCTCATCCTGAAGGTAGCATTTATCATTTAACTGCATGGCAATTGCTTATATCGAAGCAATTTGGGCATAGCAGTTCCTATCTTTATTCGCTTGATGATAAGCAGAAAATAAATGCGGTTCTTCCTGTTGTACAGCTAAAGAGTCGTTTGTTTGGTAATTATATGGTATCAGTACCTTACTTTAATTATGGTGGTGCGCTAGCGGATACGGCTCAACTTGCAACCGGTTTAATGGCTGAAGCTGGTAATATTGCCCAGAAGAATAATGCCAGCCATGTCGAGTTTCGTGACACACAAACTTATGAAGGAAATTGGGGCTTGCGAGAAGATAAAGTTGTGATGTTACTCGACCTGCCTTCTGAATCTGAAACTCTGTGGAAAGATATTGGCACAAAGGTGCGCGCGCAGATCAAGCGTCCGCAACGTGAACCCGTCAGTGTTAAGCATGGTGGCCTGGATTTATTGGACGATTATTATCAGGTATTTGCACAAAATATGCGAGACTTAGGCACACCGGTTTATGCTAAATCATTTTTCAAATTTATTTTAGAAGCCTTCCCTGATAATGCACACATTATTTGTGTTTACCACAATAACAAACCAGCGGCGGTAGGTTTTTTACTGGGTTATAAAAATCGCATGGAAATTCCCTGGGCATCGGCATTACGTGAGTTTAACCGCATTAGTGTGAACATGTTGTTGTATTGGGAAGTCCTGAAGTATTCAATTGAGCAAGGCTATACACAATTTGATTTTGGTCGTTCAACGATTAATGCGGGAACTTATCGGTTTAAAAAACAGTGGGGTGCAAAACCCAGGCAACTCTACTGGCATTACTGGTTGTCTGAAGGGCAGGATGTACCTAGATTAAATCCTGATAATCCCAAGTATAAATTAGTGATTGCTGTATGGCAGAAGTTACCTGTTTGGTTAACGAAGATCATTGGTCCGCCGATAGTTAAAAACTTGCCGTAAGTATATTATTTTTGCGTGAGCAAATAATTAATTAAAGCTTGCGCAGGGTTGGATAGGCTGTGTTTCGCATGCCAGACAATACCCAGTTTTCGAGTGAGTGTTATTGTTGGTATTTTTAAGACCTGTAATTTTGAGTCGACCATTGATGTTGGCAATACCCCCCAGCCAAGGCCAACCTGAATTAACATTTTTATCGTCTCTAAATAGTTAGTCGACATTTTTATGTTTAAGTCCATATTTTTATTTGAAAATAATCTCTGGATAACTTCACGTGTGAAAGTACCGTGTGAAGGTAGTACGGCAGGATAGAGTGTTAATTTTTTCAAAGTGATTTTTTCTTTACGTAATTCATGTTTTTTATTTATAACAAAAGACAGAGGATCATTCCAAATTAATTCCTGTTTTAAGTTAGGTATTTTTGTTAATGGCAACGTAACGATGGCAAGTTCGATTTCCCCCTGTTCGATAAGCTTGCAGGCATCTTCCGAATCCATAAAATCAATGGCCAGATCAACATCAGGGTAGTTTGCAACATAATGGGTTAGAACGGAAGGCAGTCTATGCAAGCCGATATGGTGGCTGGTTGCAATTTTAAGCTCACCTTGTGTGGTATCGAAAAGGTTTGCAATGCTTTGTTTGGCATTGTTGACTTCTTTTAGAATAATTTGTGCATGTATTTGCAACGCCTTACCGGCTTCGGTTAGGCGAACTTTTCTGCCGATTCGGTCAAATAGTGCAGTGTTTATTTCAGACTCAAGCGTGGCAATCCGTTTACTGATGGCGGGTTGAGTAATAAATAATTCTGCTGATGCAATGGAGAATGAGCCAGTTCTAGCAATACTCATAAAGGCTTTTAGATTAGCAATATCCATCTTTTCCCCTAATCCTGGATAACTTGCAGTATAACTATAAGTTATCATTCTAATGAATATAATGAATTTGAGTAATAATAAGTCAGGCGCTATAATTTGTCCAGTTAATATAAAAACTGATATTGAGGGCACGAGCCGTGGCAAAGACATTATACGATAAATTATGGGAGTCCCATATTGTTCGCGACAATGGGGATGGCACCTGTCTGTTATATATCGACCGGCATTTAGTGCATGAAGTGACATCGCCACAGGCTTTTGATGGCTTACGTTTGGCCGGACGAAAGCCCTGGCGAGTGGATACCAATCTGGCAACGCCGGATCATAATGTGCCCACTACTGATCGTGAAAAAGGTATTAGTGATCCTGTAGCACGTTTGCAGGTTGAAACACTGGAAAAGAATTGTCAGGATTTTAAGATTACCGAATTTACCATGGACGATATTCGTCAGGGTATTGTGCACGTGATTAGCCCTGAGCAGGGTGCCACCTTGCCTGGCATGACTCTGGTGTGTGGGGATTCGCATACTTCAACACACGGCGCATTGGGTGCCTTGGCATTTGGGATTGGTACGTCCGAAGTCGAACATGTGTTAGCAACGCAGTGTCTGGTACAGAAAAAATCAAAAGCCATGCTGGTAAAGGTAGAGGGTGAAACACCCGATGCGGTGACAGGCAAAGATATTATTCTGGCGATTATTGAAAAAATTGGTACGGCTGGCGGTACCGGTTATGCGATTGAATTTGCTGGTAAAGCGATTCGTGACTTATCCATCGAAGGTCGAATGACCTTATGCAATATGGCCATTGAAGCCGGTGCGCGTGCGGGTATGGTTGCAGTGGATGATAAAACAATCGACTATGTCAAAGGCCGTCCTTATGCGCCATCGGCGGCGGTGTGGGAACAGGCGGTTACCGATTGGAAGAATCTGGTCTCCGATAGCGATGCCACTTTTGATAAAGTCATCGAATTAGATGTTGAACAAATGCAACCCATGGTCACATGGGGAACCTCACCTGAAATGGTAACGAGTATTGACAGTGTTGTACCTGCCGCGAAAAGTTTTAGCGATACGGTCAAACAGGAAGGCGTGATTGCAGCATTAAAATATATGGGCCTGGAAGAAAACACTGCCATTGAAGATATTCAACTGGATAAAGTTTTTATCGGCTCTTGTACCAATTCGCGTATTGAAGATTTGCGTGCTGCCGCGGCGGTTGCAAAAGGGCGCAAGGTGGCAGCTAATATTAAACTAGCGATGGTGGTACCGGGTTCAGGTTTAGTAAAGCAGCAAGCTGAAAAGGAAGGTTTGGATAAAATCTTTATCGAAGCTGGTTTTGAATGGCGTGAGCCAGGTTGTTCGATGTGCCTGGCAATGAATGCCGACAAACTGGAACCGGGCGAACGCTGTGCTTCCACATCAAATCGAAATTTTGAAGGGCGACAGGGGCAAGGTGGCCGAACTCATTTAGTGAGCCCGGCAATGGCCGCCGCCGCTGCGGTGAAAGGTCACTTTGTCGATGTACGCAAGTTATAAAAGCAGGAAAAGGATATGGAAAAATTAACGACAGTAGAAGGCATTGTTGCGCCGATGGACAGGCCAAACGTAGACACCGATGCCATTATTCCAAAGCAGTTTTTAAAATCAATCAAGCGCAGTGGTTTTGGGCCGAATTTGTTTGATGAATGGCGTTATCTTGATCATGGTGAACCAGGTATGGATAACAGTGGCAGGCCACTGAATCCTGATTTTGTCTTAAACCAGTCACGTTATGCTGGCGCGAATATTTTGATTGCGCGTGAAAATTTTGGCTGTGGTTCCAGTCGGGAACATGCTCCCTGGGCTTTACTGGATTATGGCTTTAGAGTTGTGATTGCACCAAGCTATGCCGACATCTTTTTTAATAATTGTTTTAAAAATGGTATTCTGCCAATTATTTTATTGGATAAGGATGTGAATGCACTTTTTAATGAAATAGCCGCAACTGAAGGTTATCAGTTAAAAGTAGATTTAGCTTCGCAAACAATCAGTAAGCCCAATGGAGATAAAATTCAGTTTGAAGTAGATGAGTTCCGTAAGCACTGTTTAATCAATGGTCTGGATGATATTGCTATGACCCTGGAACATGTTGACGATATTAAAGCATACGAACAACGGCGAGCGCAGCAAGCGCCGTGGTTATTTAATTAATTCAGGAATAAAGACATGACAAAAAAAATAGCAGTACTTCCCGGTGACGGCATCGGCCAGGAAATTGTTGCCGAAGCCGTTAAAGTAATAGAACGTTTAAAACAGGCCTATGGCCTGGACGTTGAACTTGAACAGGGTTTAGTGGGTGGTTCAGCTTATGATAAAACCGGTTCACCCTTGCCGGAAGAAACACTGCAACTAGCAAAAGAATCTGATTCGATTCTATTAGGTGCAGTGGGTGGCTATAAATGGGAGTCACTGGATATAGCTGTACGACCTGAAAAAGGTTTGTTAGGTCTGCGCGCCGAGCTTGAATTATTTGCTAATCTGCGCCCCGCAATTTTATATCCACAGCTTGCGGATGCCTCGACATTAAAACCGGAAGTAGTATCTGGCCTGGATATTATGATTGTGCGCGAGTTAACGGGTGGTATTTATTTTGGAAAACCACGCGGGGTACGTACACTCGATAATGGTGAACGCGAAGGTTATAATACACTGGTTTACCGTGAATCCGAGATCAGCCGAATTGCAAAAGTGGCGTTTGATATTGCAGCCAAGCGTGATAACCGAGTGTGTTCAGTGGACAAAGCCAACGTACTGGAGTGTACCGAACTGTGGCGTGAGGTTGTAACAAAAGAAGCAACCGACTTCAGCCATATTGAACTAAGCCATATGTATGTGGACAATGCCGCAATGCAACTGGTTCGTGAACCAAAGCAATTCGATGTGATGGTCACCACCAATATGTTTGGTGACATCTTATCAGACTGTGCCGCCATGTTAACCGGCTCTATCGGCATGTTGCCGTCAGCCTCACTGGATATCAACAGCAAAGGTATGTACGAACCCATTCATGGTTCAGCGCCCGATATTGCAGGGCAGAATATAGCTAATCCACTTGCCACTATTTTATCGGTGGCCATGATGTTGCGCTATTCATTGAATGATGCAGACAATGCAGAACGTATTGAAGCGGCGGTAAATAAAGTACTGGATGACGGCTTACGTACGCAGGATATTTACAGTGATGGTATGAATAAAGTGAGCACATCGGAAATGGGTAATGCGGTGTTAGCTGAATTATAATTTGTGTCCGTGTGGTTAACTAGAAATTTAAATAATAAAGGAATAAAAATGAAACGTGTAGGTTTTGTCGGTTGGCGCGGTATGGTGGGCTCTGTTCTTATGCAACGGATGCGGGATGAAAACGATTTTACAGATATTGAACCGGTCTTTTTTACCACATCACAAACCGGGCAGGCTGGCCCGGATGTAGGCAAAGAGGTTGCGGCCTTAAAAGATGCCAAAGATATCACTGAACTCAGTGCAATGGATGTCATTGTAACCTGTCAGGGCGGAGACTATACCAAAGAAGTGTATGCCGCATTGCGCAAATCCGGTTGGGATGGCTACTGGATTGATGCCGCATCAGCATTACGTATGGTGGATGAAAGCATTATTGTGCTTGATCCAGTGAATAAAGCTGAGATCACTAATGGGATTCAGTCGGGTGTAAAAACTTATGTGGGTGGTAACTGCACGGTCAGTTTAATGTTGATGGCGGTGGGCGGCTTGTTTGAAAAAGATCTGGTTGAATGGATAACCCCCATGACTTACCAGGCCGCTTCCGGTGCCGGTGCCCGTAATATGCGCGAGCTCATTCGCCAGATGGGTGCAATTAACGATAATGTAAAAGCACTCAATGACGATCCAGCTTCTGCCATTTTAGACATCGATAAAAATGTCACCGACTTTATGCGCAGCGATGCCTACCCAACAGAACAATGGCCGGCACCGCTGGCTGCGAGTTTAATTCCCTGGATTGATGTGCCGATCGGCAGCGGTCAGACCAAAGAAGAATGGAAAGCACAGGTTGAAACTAACAAAATATTAGGCCGTTCCGATAATCCTGTACCGATTGACGGCTTATGTGTACGCATTGGTGCAATGCGTTGCCATTCGCAGGCGCTCACTATCAAAATGAAAAAAGACGTACCACTCGATGAAATCAGTGACATGCTTGCGCAGCATAATGACTGGGTTAAGGTGGTAGATAATGAACCTGCTGTAACAATAAAAGAACTCACGCCGGCCGCCGTTACCGGTACATTAACCGTCCCGGTGGGGCGGATGCGTAAACTTTCTATGGGGAATGATTATTTATCGGCTTTTACTGTTGGTGACCAATTATTATGGGGGGCGGCCGAGCCTTTACGGCGCATGTTGCGGATTCTCCTGGAAAGTTAAACCACTTTAAATGTAGTATGATCTGACAGTAACTCGTTTTTTAGGGTGTCTCTTAGTTTAGATTTGAGCTCCTAAGCTTTTACGTGAATTCAATTTGTAAGCGCAATAAATCTAGGAATTTAGCGACGGTATAAATTGTCTATCAAGTCATCAAAAACCATCAGGGCCAGAATGGATCCCCTCTAGTTTAATAACCATCGGGGGAGCCCCGTCAGTACTTGCCCCCTTTTCCCCTTAGACTTTCTCCCAAGTCCCAATATGTACGTAAATAGTCCGTACATATTGACAAAATAGCCTGTAACCCCTATATTTTGTATATCAGTACGGATTTATTCCGTACGAACTTGATAGGAGAACAGATATGGCTACAACACGCTTTGATATGCGCTTAGACGAAGAAATTAAATCCAAGGCAGAAAAAGCCTCAGCTTTGTTAGGTATGAAAAGTCTAACGGAATATGTCGTCAGACTCATGGATCAGGATGCATCAAAAGTAATTGTTGAGCATGAAAGCATCAGCGTTCCCGATGATGTCTTTGACCGGTTTATACATGCCTGTGAAAAGGTACGAAAACCGAGTACTGCTTTGTTAGACGCTGCTGCATTTACAAAAGATCAGGGTATTAAGTGAACTGGACAAAGGAATTTGTTGAACTTGATAAAAGCCGCCATGATCGTGCATCGTTTGATAGCGGTGAAAATGAGCTAAATATCTTTATACAAACCAAAGCATCCAGGCATATGGAGGTGGGTATTAGTCGCACTATGCTATTACCAGCCACAGAGCCACTTCCTGATGGAAAATATCCTATTTGTGCTTTTTATACGATTACGCTCAGCTTAATTAGACACGATACGTTGCCTGGTGACTTAGCAAAAAAACTACCGCATTACCCAATCCCCGTATTTTTAATTGCTCAGCTTGCTGTGCATGCGGAATACCATGGACAAGGGTTAGGAAAAATTACGCTTATTAAAGCACTCGAATATTTGTGGGAAGTGAATGCCCATATTAAAGCCTATGCCGTGATTGTAGATTGCTTGAATGCTGGCGCGATGGAATTTTATTTAAAATATGGTTTTGAGGTATTGTGTGAACACAATGGTAGAATGAGACTATTTATCAGGATGAAAACAGTAGAGCTATTATTTATGTAAAAGAATAGTGCTCCCCCTTTTTTGTCGATAAGTGCCAACATTGAACAGGTGTGTTTGAAAACAAACAGAAAACGACATAATTCTGACACTCCAAAATTTTGAAATTGTAACTCATTGATTTATCAGGCGTTGCTATTCAGGCACAGTTTTTGCTCTAACAATTCTACATAATTATGTGTTGTTGGAGCCCATCGTGAAGGTAGAGTCTTTACAAATTAGTAATCCTCATGAATTGCAAGATGCGTTTAAGGCATTTAACGATTTATCGAGTCAATTATCTTCATCTTATTTTGCTTTAGAAGAGCAGGTTGCGACATTAACCGAAGAGCTTGTTGCCACAAAGTCTGAACGTATCAGAGAACTTCAGGAAAAAGAGCAACTGGCAAAGCGTCTGGAGTCTATTTTACAGGCTCTACCTGCCGGTGTAATTGTACTGGATGGCGAAGGCATTATAAAAAGTTATAACGCAATTGCTTTAGAACTTTTAGGTGAGCCATTAGAACAGCAGTCATGGAACAGCGTTTCCCAGCGTGTTTTTGATATTAAAAACGCGCAGCATGAAATAGCATTAAAAAATGGTCGCTGGGTTACGTTATCAACTTGCCCGCTAGGCGCAGAGCCGGGTCAAATTATCCTGCTTAACGATGTAACCGAACAAAAAATACTACAAAATAATTTAAGCCAGCAGCAACGTCTTGTTACCATGGGGCAAACCGCTGCATCACTGGCGCATCAGATCCGCACACCTCTTTCTTCCGCCATTCTGTATTCTTCCAATCTAAAACGACAAAACCTGAATAATGACGACCGTATCGTTCTCAGTGAAAAATTAATGGCGCGACTACGCCATCTGGAACATCTAGTGAATGACATGCTGATGTATGCACGGGGTTCAAATTTATCCAACACTGTTTTTTCTCTTGTCGATTTAGTTAGCGAATTAATGCAAACCATCGAAACCCATATTGATGCATCACATACCCACTTTGAATGGGAGAACAGGATAGATGGCGATGTCTTCCTGAAAGGGAACCGACAGATGTTAATCAGCTCACTCATTAATTTATTTGTTAACGCCATTCAGGCGATGGGTGAAAACGGAATATTGCTGCTTATAACCGATGTGAGTGGAAATAATCTGATTTTAGAAATTCAGGATAATGGTGCAGGTATTAAAGATGAAAATATGGACAATGTATTTGAACCTTTTTTTACAACAAGATCGGATGGCACTGGATTAGGCCTGGCTGTAGTTCGTGCTGTAATCCATGCACACAGTGGTGAAATATCCGTTGCGCAGGTTAAACCGCAGGGAACCGTTTTTAGTATTGAAATTCCCCTGTTTGAAGAAAATAAAAAAATAGAAATGCAACAGACCGCATAACTAAATTTTAAGGTTAAAGGTAAAAGCAATGAATAGAGCAACGGTATTAGTCGTCGAAGATGATATTTCCTTAAATGAAGCACTCAGTGATACATTGAAATGTGCGGGCTACAATGTAGGTTCGGTTAATGATGGTCGTGAAGCCTTACGCTATCTGGATAAGCAGGATGTTGATTTGGTGATCAGTGATATTCATATGCCTAATATGGAAGGAACCAATCTACTGGAAAAAATAAAAAAAGATAAACCAGATTTACCCGTTATGTTAATGACGGCCTATGGCACAATTGAACAAGCCGTTTCGACCATTCGCAAAGGTGCAGTGGATTATCTGGTAAAGCCTTTTGAAGCGGAAGTGCTGGTGAATATGGTGGAACGCTATGTCGGCTATGCTGATATGAGTGAAGACGACATTATTGCCGTTGATGAAAACAGCAAGAATATGTTTGAAATTGCAAAACGAGTTGCACCTAATGATGCAACGGTGATGATAACCGGTGACAGCGGTACCGGTAAAGAAGTGGTTGCACAGTATATTCATAAACAATCTAACCGGGCAGCTAAGCCATTTATTGCAATTAACTGTGCGGCCATTCCTGAGAATATGCTGGAGGCAACTTTGTTTGGGTATGAAAAAGGTGCTTATACTGGAGCCTATAAATCCAGCCCCGGTAAGTTTGAACAGGCACAGGGTGGCACATTATTGCTTGATGAAATATCTGAAATGGATCTAGGTTTGCAAGCAAAATTATTGCGCGTATTACAGGAACGCGAAGTTGAACGTCTGGGCGGCAATAAAATTATATATTTAGATGTACGTGTATTGGCAACATCAAACCGCAATATGCTGGATGAAGTAAAGAAAGGCCGTTTCCGTGAAGATCTGTACTACCGACTCAATGTTTTTCCACTGCATATTCATTCATTATCTAATCGCCGTAACGATATTATACCTTTAGCCGATCATATCATGATAAACAATGCTCGCTCAATGGGAATAGCAATACCTTTATTAACCGTAAAAGCACGCAATAAACTGGAAGCCTATCCGTGGCCGGGTAATGTACGCGAACTCGATAATGTAATACAGCGTGCCATGATCTTGCATAAAAATGAAAAAATTACAGATGAAGATATATATTTTCCTCTAGATACGCAAACCTCTTCCTTTTTGACTGCCAGCACCAATAGCAACGTATTTAATTCAGATGAAGTGCGAACGCCAGTAGCTGACAAGGTATCTGCTACAGAAATAGGAATAACTGATAAAGTCAATACTACTGAGAAAAGCGCCTTTAGTTCTGGTAGTGACAAGCCTGAACAGGATATGGATTCATTGAACGGGGGGTTACGGCATCATGAATGGGACTTAATCCTGCAAGCCATTAAGGACACAAAAGGCAGCCGCAAGGATACAGCTGAAAAGTTGGGGATCAGTCAACGTACGTTGCGTTATAAACTTGCAAAAATGCGTAAAGACGGGGTTGAAGTTCCCGGAGTTCAGAGCCTGGCTTAGTAATAAGCATATTTATACCTTTAACCCGTTATTAAAAGAGAAAAATAATGAGTAACAATACAATCGGTGTCAATGATTTGCTGGCTCAAATGCGAGCCATGTCTGAGCAAGCTAAAGGGCTGCAAAATTCATTTGCAAAACCGGAACTCAATGCGGTTTCGACAGAAAATAAAACAGACACGCAGAATTCATTTTCAACATTATTAAAAAGTTCAATTAACAAAGTTAATGATATACAGGCACAAACCAATAAATTGCAGGAGGCTTTTCAAAAAGGGGATCCGGATGTGCCGATTGCAGAGGTGATGATGGCGATGCAAAAATCGAGTGTTTCATTTCAGGCTATGCTGCAGGTAAGAAACAAGATAGTGAAGGCTTATCAGGAAATTATGAATATGCCGGTTTAATCGGATTTTTATAGAGAGATAATATGGATTTAACTAAAACAGATAATTTAAACAGCTCCTTTTCCGGCATGTCCGCACTGCCAGTTGTACGGCAAATTGGTTTGCTGGTGGGGCTTGCTGCCAGTATCGCCATTGGCATTGCAATTGTATTTTGGGCACAGGGCCCAGCCTATAGCGTGCTATTTTCCAGTATTAGCGCAAAAGACAGTAACGAAGTCGTGCAGGTTCTTCAGCGTATTGGTGTTAAATATAAACTTGATTTAGCCAGTGGCACGATACTGGTTGATAATGAAAGTGTGCAACAGGCACGAATAGAACTTGCAGCCGAAGGCTATCCAAAATCTTCCGGAATTGGTTTTGAATTATTGCAAAAAGATGAGAGCATCGGTACCAGTACTTTCTTACAAAACGCAAGGTATCATCGCGCAAAGGAAGAAGAACTTTCCCGTACAATCAATACCATTGCTGCGGTTAAAAATAGTCGGGTTCATTTAGCTTTACCGAAAGATACGGTTTTTATTCGAGACCAGAAAAAGGCAAGTGCATCGGTTATGTTGGAATTAGCATCTGGGCATAGCCTGCCTAAACGACATATTGTAGCGATAACACATTTAGTTGCCTCCAGTATTTCTAATTTATCCATTGATGATGTGACGGTTGTAGATTCGAGTGGTAATCT
>QIKU01000157.1 GCA_003232015.1 Gammaproteobacteria bacterium | reverse complement strand
GCACCGATGAGTCATTGGCTAATGGCCCGGCCTCTTTTGTTTCAGGGTCGTAACTGGTTAGTTCGTTACTGCGCTGAATAAAAGAATTATACTGCGTAACAAATCCTTCTATCGACGAAGATACCTGTCCCTTGTCATGAAAAATCTTAAGCCCCACTGTTTGCCCAACCGACTCGGCGCTTAGTTCAAGTGTGATGCCGCTAATAACATCATCAATTGAATTTGTTGGGGACTCAATCTCGACACCATCAATTTTAATAATTGCGTTTAAACCTTCCGATGTTTGCCTTAGATTTTGCCCCTGATTAGCGAGCTTTCCTGGTTCATACGACAAGGTTGATAAACCAGATAAATCTGTATCAACGTTGTCATTATCATTCACTTTTAAGCGCATGCTATTGGTTGCGCCGGATAATTCACTTGACAAAATTAACCTGAAACCTTTGCCCACTCTTAAAACAGACGCTTTTACACCTGCATCGGCATCATTAATCGCACCCTGTATGCCGCGCAGTGAATTATTATTGCTGGTGATAAATATATTTTTAACGGGGCGTTCGGGGTTTACAATAAAGTCCCCCGTTACATCATTGAGTTCACCAAACTGAATACTAATTGAGCCACTTCCAATGGCTTCTAAATCCGATGCAAAAGTACCGGAGACTAACCTGTGCTGCTGCGCTAACCGTTCCACTTCAATATCGAAGTTTCCGGGATCGGGGTCACCGGAAATAGAGGCATTCAGCATATCGTCATCCGATAACGTTAAACTCATTTTGGTAAAGGACTGCGCATCTTTGAGTGAGCCAAGTGACATTTGAAACTCCGTTAACGCCCCCTGAAAAACACCGAGCGCGGTCAAACTATTCTGGATGGTGGCTTCTTTTCGATCGAGTTTTTTTGTGACAGGATCGCCTTCCGCTGCCACCAGTTTTTCAACCAGTCCCTGTACATCGATACCTGAACCAACGCCCACGGAAGTTATGGTTGGCATGCTTGACCTCATTGTTTATCTACCCGAAGCAACAATTCATTACAGAACCGGTACTTATTCGATCTATTGTAAATAAAGCAAATACGGTGCCAGGCGAGCCGGCAAATAGGAATGTTAAGCTTTAAGCTCAATGAAAAAGCCCTTAGCCTCATTATTCTCAATGGAGTCGGCTAAATGGCGGGCAATGGCGAGCATTTCTTCTGAGGGGATCTGCCTGACGACTTCCTGGCTATGAGAATCAATGACCTGGACAATAACGCGCCCGGTAGCATCGTCTATCTGGAACTTCATATCACGCTGGATACTTTGTACATAGTCTTGAAGTTGGCTCACGATGCTCTCCAGTTCATCGCGCGATATTTCTACCTGTTCAGCATGAATCTCGGCGATGGCAATGGTTTGCCGCTCCTGATCCACCGCATTAACAGTAGACACAGCACTACGGTTAACAGCAGGCTTAGCACCCGTTGTTTGTACCTGTAGAACCATATCAACTATTGATTGCGTTGCCATAACGTTACCTCATTTATTAGTGAGGAAGGATTATACTCGTTTAAGTATAACCCTTCCTGCCAGTATTAATTACTGTAATAAAGTCAGAACGTTTTGCGGAGCGACATTAGCCTGCGCTAACATGGCTGTACCCGCTTGTTGCAGAATTTGCGCTCGGGTTAACTCAGCCGTTTCCTGAGCAAAGTCAGCATCACGTACACGAGACCGCGCAGCACTTAGATTCTCAGAGTTGGTCTGCAAGTTGGAAATGGTTGAACCAAACCGGCTTTGAATCGCACCGAATTTTGCCCGTTGTCCATTCACCGTTGCTAATGCGGCATCCACAATCGCCAGTGCTTCATTAGCACTTTCGACCTGGCTCACATCCAGTTGTGAAACACCCATTAAGTCCGATGCTTCCTGTGCATTAGTAACGGTAGCACCTGCGGTACCAATAATACCAAAGGACTTATCCGAGTCGAAAACCACCTGACCGGTGACCACAGCAACATCAATCGCTGTATTAGCTGCGATGACCGTACCACCAACCTGTGCGCCATCCGCACCGACCGTACCGCCTACCATCACATTACCGGCGTTGGAATTAACCGTATCCGCTAAATTGATGTTATTACCCGTTGCGTTTAATAGCACAACACTCTGACCATCATCACTGATCCGAGCAGTAACACCCGTTTTGTGTGACAAATCATTAAATGCCGTTACCGCACCAGAAAGACCGTCATTGCCTTCAGTACCTTGCAAACTAAACGAAATAGCCTGAGCTTCTGCATTATCAGATGCAACATTTAAGGTATAAGAACCCGCTGCATCAAAACTGACATTGACTTCAGTTTGAGCATAGGCTTTCACCCCTGTCACATTGGATTTTGATGTAACAAGTTCAGCCGTTGCTTTTGCACTGTCACCAGCACCAATAGCCAACGTTACACTACCTAATGAACCATTAATAATAAGGTTATCACCTTGCGCATTTCGTGCTTCAGCACCCGCCGCTGTTTCCTGGCCCGTTACACGGTAATTACCGTATTGATTGGTTCTAAAGTTATTGGTTGTTGCCTGAATCGTCTGGTTAGCATTCGCACCCACCTGGAAGATGGCAGTACCAAAGGTACCATCGAGAATTTTCTGTCCATTAAATTCTGTGTTAGTTGCTATACGATCCAGTTCTGAAACAAGTTGCCCTACTTCAGATTGTAACGCTTGTCTGTCAGACGCCGAGTTAGTGGCGTTAGCAGACTGAACGGATAATTCACGAACCCGTTGTAAGATGTTACCGGCTTCGGCTAATGCGCCTTCCGCTGTTTGTGATAACGAAATACCATCATTGGCATTTCGTACTGCTTGATTTAAGCCTCGAATTTGAGATGTAAACCGTTCGGAAATCGCTAAACCTGCTGCATCATCCTTTGCGCTATTAATACGCAAACCAGAAGACAACCTTTGCAATGAAGTTTGTAACGCTTCCTGAGAAGCATTCAAATTACGCTGCGAATTTAGCGACATGATATTGGTATTAATAACTTGTGGCATGACGCACTCCTAATCGTTTCCTTCACCACGCATTGATGTTGCGGCTAAGGGATATTCAAATAACGATAAGGGTAATGATTTGTTAACTACCCTATCGCTTCCGTGATACCTAGCGTCCGGGATTTCAGTATCTTTAGGGTGAAAATCAAAAAAAAGTAAAATAATTTGCTGGGGATAAAACAGAAGGAGGAGGATGTAAGATATTGTTTTTATTAGATATAGTCAAACATTGAGATACCTTGCACCCGGGTAAAAGCTTTTTGAGAGGCCTGAAGACCGGTTAATTTAAGATTTAATTCACTCACCGCCCTGGCATAATCCAGATCTTCAATGCCGGATAGAATCTCTTTAATTTGCAGATTATAATCAATATTAATAGACTGCTGTGCATCTAACGCTTTTAACCGTGCACCAGTATTGGAACGAACCTCAAGCACCCGCCCCAATGAATTATCAATACCCAGGATAGTACGGTTTATTTCATTATGCAGAGCGGCTTTTTGGCTGGGATCACCACGGGGTATTCTTAAGGTATCAACAAAATTCTTCAGTGTTGTAAAAACATCCTGATTCTCACTCGGGCGTATAACAAAAAAATCTTTTGCAGCCGGCTCACCTTCAATAAAAATCCGCACACCATTAAATTCAATATTTGCACCTTCAACATAAACCGTGCCCGCAGGAATGATTTCTTCGTTATTCGCATTCATTACTTTATATGTTGTCGGTTCATTTGGGTCAATAGATTCTTGCTTGTCAAAAATAATCGCATAAGTACCACCATCATAACGACCTGTTACACTACCTGGGTCAATAATAGCTGAGCCGGTATTGGTTTTGTTTTCCAGTGCAGTAAATTCCGTGTTGCCATCTTTAATGGTACGAAAAACAAAGCTACCGGAATCACTGGTTGCAATAGTGCGCCTGGGGCCAATTTGTAAATTACGCTGAGTGTCATCTCCCTGATACTCATATTTACCATTTTCATTGTTCACAAACGGCCTAAAGTTTATTTTTGAACCAGCAAACAAATAGTCACCCGAACCATCGGTTGAGTTTGCCATGTCCAGTATTTCTTCAAGTAACTGATCCACTTCTTCGGCAATAAAATTACGTGTTTCATTTGTTTGAGACGCATTATTGGCAGCAATAGCCAACTCACGCACACGCTGCAAAATACCAGTTGCGTTGCCCATAATAGATTCTTCAACCGTTAGACGCGCACGCGCAGCATCAATATTTTTTTGATACTGTGCCGTTGTTTGCAGTATATTTTTTAAATCTACAACTCTAGCCGCACCGATAGGATCTTCAGAAGGCTTGAATATTCTTTTTCCTGTTGCAATTTGCTTTTGTACCTTCGACAACTTTTCCTGCTGTTCCAGCATCGCATTAATAGCAACATCCTGCGTTTGACTTGTTGATACTCGCATTAATATTACCTGAACGTCTGCATTAAGGTGTCAAACAGCTCTTTAGCAGTTGCAATAACCTGAGCATTTGCTTTATAAAGCTGCTGGTAACGAACAAGATTGGCCGCCTCTTCATCCATATTAACACCGGATATAGATTCACGCCGCTGATCAGCTTGTTGCAACAACAGTTGCTGCGCCTTACTACTCACATCTAACTCATGTGTTTTACTGCCAACTCGAGAAATAAGTTGTGCATAAATCTGCGTATAGGTTCCTGTTTTATCTGCCAGTAAACGGTCATTTTGTAAACCAGCCAGTGACACAGCATTGCTGTTGTCACCTTGACCATCCTTGTTAAATTCAATATGAAAAGTATCCCCTGCTTTTGGACTACCGGTAATTTTAAAGCGGACTTTCATGTCCACACCATCCGGTGTAGGGAAAATTGAAATTCCTTTTTGTGGATCGTATTCATGTGTCGAAGTAATTTGTGGTGCCGATGCTGGCGACTCAGAACTCACCGCCGTTGCATGCCCGTCTTCATTTGCCACAATATTTGGGTCGTCAGGAACCGCTGCTAACTTGTGGGTAATCGGTGTACCTTTGTTGTTTAATATTTCATAGTGCTTATCATCAACAAAACGCACTACCAGTGGCATTTCCAGATCTTTATTATTGCCCTGGAATAATTCAGAATCGGTGCTCAGCACTTCAACGTGAGTAATTTCACCATCACCTAAATTAGCTACATTTGCAAATGCACGCACAGGCGAGGCTGCGGCAATCTTTTTAACATCGTTAATTAAAACTTTGAATCGTTGTCCTGCTTCAACCGTTGGGCGAATAATAAAACTATCCTGGTTTTCAATGCTACTACCCGACTCAATACTTAATTTGAAACCTTCCGTTTCTATTTCAACAGGAAAAGATGAAAACTCGGCGGCCAGCGTATCGTCCAGTAAACGCACAAGGCGGTATTTTCCATCATGGAACGATAGACGATAATCACTCACCGTTACTTTATCAAGATTGGTAATTTCAGCGGATATTTTTATATCACCTTTATTTTTAAAGCTCGGTTTAACCTGAGGTGCGGTAATACCCAGCTCTTCAAAAAAAGTTCCGCCTAAGGCATTCTTTAAATCCATACCAAGATGATGCTGTTCATTAAAGGTTTTTGAAATACCAATTGCAATACGGCCTAAATCATTTTGCGAAACATCAAGAATAGCGGATTTAAATTCAAGCATGCCACCGAGCTCACCTCCTGACAGAAATTTTGTAATAATAGCTTCTGCCGCCTGATTTTTAAAAACAATTTCTACCTCAGAGGCATCATCCGGGCTCGTTATCACATCCATCCTGGCAGCCAGGCCACCCACTACCAATGTTTGGCCGTTACCAATAAAAACATTTAAACGCCCATCGTCCTGTATTTGCCCCCGCACGGACACCTTCTCCGAAAGCTGTAATAGCAAACGTTCGCGCTGGTCGAGCAAGTCATTTGGCTCTGTGCCACCCACTTCTTTAGCTCGCACAATAGCTTCGTTGACATCTGCAATCGCCTCCGCAAAATTATTAATCTCCTGTACCGTATTGCGCATGTCTTTTTGCACACCACGGCGTAATGATTCAAAACGGTCATCCAGATATTTAAAACGGTCTTCCAGAGAATGAGCTTCACTAAGTAGAACCTGTCGTGCAGAAACAGAAGATGGATCATCTGCAACACCATTCATAGCCGCAAAGAAATTTTGGATTGTCGGAGCAAGGCCGGCATCGGGATCGGATAACAGGGTGTCAACCTGGCTGGTATAATTATATTGAGTATCAAGCGCCTTACTCACTGAAGCAACATTACGTAATTCTTCTGTTACAAAACTATCATAAACACGACGAACATTATCAACAATAACACCAGTACCCACTGCGCCATTGCCACCCGGTTGGGGTGTACGAGCAACCAGATCGGCACGCTGGCGTGAATACCCTTTGGTCGCACCATTTGCAATATTATGACTGGTTGTGGCCAGTGCACGCTGCGCAGCCAGTGCGCCCGATGTGCTTATGCCTAAAACGTCACCCGTACTCATTCTTCACCTATACCAGATCTTCAGAATTTACTTTTTCAGAAGCAAATGATTGCATTACATTTTTAATTTTTTCAGCATAATGCGGGTCGGTTGCATAACCGGCGCGTTGAATACTGTCAATATATTTAAATGGATCAGAGCTCACATCAAGTGCATCTTTATATCTTGGGTTGTTCTTTATAAAGTCCACATAGTCATTAAAACTTTCCTGATAACTACTGTACGAGCGGAATGCTGCAACTTCTGTTTTAGCAACACCATTATCTATTTCAATCGTCTGTTTTACATATTGTTCACCGTCATAGCCACGCTGCGCTTTTATATTAAACAGGTTGTAACTGGAGTTGCCATCAGGCAACTTTCCAATCGCCTTACCCCAGCCGGTTTCTAATGCCGCCTGTGCAATCAATACATTCGCATCAACACCTAATTCTTCCGCAGCTACTTCTGCATAAGGTTGTATTGTATTTATAAATTGTGTCGAGCTGGAAAATACCGTACTTTCTCTTTGCAGAATAAAAGGGTCTTTAACCGGCAGCTGAACCGAGTTAACAGCATCGATATTATTTTTGTTCTCAGGAACATATTGCCGCATCTGTATCACCAGCGCATCGGCTAACCCCAGACCTTTGCCTTTGCTCATATCCAGCGCAATTTGCTTATCGAACATTTCCTGATACATTTCGCTTTGGTGACTATCGAACAAAGGATTTCCAAAGCTGGCGTCACGCATGCTTTTCATTACCATATTAATAAAAATACTTTCAAATTGACGTGCCACTTCTTTTAACGATGCATTAGGATCCTGCTTCGCATTCAAGCGCATCTCTGCGAATTGAGAAAAATCGGTATATGCTCTGTTGGCTACTGCATCTAACATCGGTTTACCTAAATAAAAGTCCTGACACTAAGACTATGCAGAAAGCGTGCCGATATAAATTTAGGTTGATAAACAATAAGATAGAATAAAAAAACGGCAACGACTTGCCGTTTCAGGAGGGATGTATTTTCAAGGGGATTTAAATAACAACGAGCTCAGCCTGCAAAGCACCCACTTCTTTTAAGGCTTCTAAAATAGCAACCAAATCGCCTGGAGCAGCGCCCACCTGGTTGACTGCCTGAACAATCTCATTTAATGAAACACCAGGGTTAAAGACAAACATTTTGTTATCTTTTTGTTCGATACGAATATCGGTAACCGGTACAACGGTGGTGACCCCACCCGCTAAAGGTGCTGGCTGGTTTACCTGTACAGACTGCGTAATAGTAACCGTTAAACTGCCATGCGATACGGCTGCCGGTAATACATGCACATGCTTGCCAATAACAACCGTTCCGGTTCTTGAATTAATAATAATTTTAGCCGGTGCTTCCCCGGGTTTAACGGTTAAATTTTCAACAAAGGAAATAAAGGATACCCGTTGTGCAGGATCTGAAGGTGCATTCACACTGACCGAGGCAGCATCAATCGAATGCGCCGAACCGGGCCCAACTGCATTATTAATAACTTCAGCCAGGCGTGTTGATGTTGTAAAATCGGCCTGATGTAAATTTAATACAATTTCATTGGCGTCACCAAAAGGGGTGTCAATAACCTGTTCAACCATGGCACCATTCAAGATGCGACCTGAACTGGGTACATTGACAGTTACCTTGGAGCCATCTAAACCTTCAATACCAAAGCCACTCACCAATACATTGCCTTGTGCTATCGCATAAATTTTATGGTCAATGCCACGCAAGGGTGTCATCAATAAACTGCCGCCACGCAAACTTTTTGCTCCACCGATTGAAGCAACAGTGACATCAATCTTCTGTCCTTTCTTTGAAAAGGCCGGTAAGGTCGCATGAAGAGAAACAGCCGCTACATTTTTTGCTTTAATCGTTGCATCCGGTGGAATATTAATTCCTAAACGTGACAACATGCTTTTCAAACTTTGCTCTGTCAACGCCCCCGAACCGTCACCCGTACCATTCAAACCAACAACCAGACCATACCCCACCAGTGGATTACTACGCACACCAGCAATCGTTGAAATATCCTTTATTCTATCTGCTTTAACAATGCCTGAACTCAAACCGAGGTAAAATAGAACACCAACCAGAACAGTAAATTTTAATTCCTTTATTGATAACATTTTAATTCCTCTATTTACGTCAAGCAGCATTAGTTTTAATAAGGCCAGGCTTTACCCTGAAAAAATCGTCCTAACGCACCCATGCTGTTGGCGGCAGAAATAGTGCCATTACCGGCATACATAACATGGACATTGGCAACCCGATTCGACTCAACGGTGTTGTCGGGTTTAATGTCCTGCGGCCGGACAATACCTGAGAAACGTATAAATTCTTCTGCCTGATTCAGCCGCACCAGTTTTTCACCGCGAATAACCAGGTTTCGATTAGGTAAGACCTTGGCAACAGTAACGGAGATGGTTCCTGAAAAACTACTGTTCTGCGCACTGGTACCCTGACCATTAAATTCCCTACCGGCTTCAATTTCATTATTTAAAATTTCCTTGCCATTTTTTGTTACTTTATCACCCGCTAATTTCGGGCTGGGCAAATCAACTTTCTGATCTTTAGTTGCGCTGGTATTTGCGCTTGAACTTGCGTTGGTGTTTTCATTTAAAACGATTGTTAAAACGTCACCTATATTACGTGCGTTATTGTCATCAAATAAACCAACATTCATTTCTGGGCGAAAAATTGCACCGTTATCATCCTTTGGTAACTTAATAACAATCGGCGGTGTGGGTTTGAATGATTCCTCGTCTTTTACTTTTTTTACCAGTGAGCATGCCGATACCGCACTTATAAGTAAAAAAACAAATGGTATTTTAATTAATTTTTTCATTTTATTAATTAAACCCTTGTTATAAATTATTATTTACATACTGAAGCATTTGATCGGCGGTTGAAATGGCTTTTGAATTCATTTCATAGGCGCGCTGTGTTTCAATCATATTCACGAGTTCTTCAACAACATTCACATTTGAACTTTCAAGAGAACCCTGTATAAGACTGCCAAAGCTGAGTGAATCGGGCGCACCAACCTGTGGCGCACCGCTTGCTCCTGTTTCGCCCAGCAAGTTCCCTCCCAACGATTGCAAACCACCCGGATTTACAAAATCTGCAAATTGAATGGTGCCCACTTGCGCTGGAACTGCATTGCCGGGCTGTGTAACCGACACCGTACCATCGATACCAATGGTGACACTCAATGCATTGGCCGGAATATTAATATCCGGTTGTAAACGGTAGCCTGATGAATTAACAATTTGTCCGTCTGAACTTACCTGGAACTCACCGTTACGGGTGTAACCAATATTGCCATTCGGCATAAGGATCTGGAAAAAACCACGACCTTCAACCGCCATATCAAAAGGGTTGGCAGTTTGCAGCAAATTTCCCTGCTGATACAATTTTTGTGTTGCAACCGTTCGCACGCCTGTACCGAGAGCCAGGCCAGAAGGCAGTTCCGTTTCCTGACTGCTTTGGCCACCAGGTTGGCGTACATTTTGATAAATTAAATCTTCAAAAATAGTACGTGAACGTTTAAAGCCGGTTGTATTTACATTGGCAAGATTATTTGAAATGGTCGCCAGCCTGTTTTGCTGTGCATCCAAACCTGTTTTTGCAATCCACAATGGTTGAGCCATTAGCTTGTACTCCAGATAGTGTGAATAGTTCTATGCAATATTAAGCAAGCGCATTGCATATTCGTCATTGTCTTCTGCTGTTTTCATCATCTTGACCTGCATCTCAAACTGGCGAGCCAGTTCAATCATCTTAACCAGCTCCGAAGCAATATTAACGTTGCTGCCTTCTAAGGCACCTGACAATACTTCAACTTCAGCCGCAGCCGGTGCAACTTCGTTACCTGTGATATGGAAAAGGCCATCATTACCTTTGCTTACCGTTTTTAAATCCGGATTAACTAATTTAATCCGGTCAATAATATTGATAACTTCCGAACCTTTTGTCTGATTGATAACACTGATTGTTCCATCTACCGCAATCTCAATTCGCTTTGCCGGCGGGATAGAAATAGGCCCACCATCACCCATCACAACCAGACCATTACTTGTTTCAAGCACCCCTGTTGCTGTAACACGCAAGCTACCCGCTCGTGTATAGGCTTCATTACCATCTTTACCCTGTACGGCAATAAATCCCTGGCCTTTAATCGCAATATCCAGTGCCCGGCCTGTTGTTTGAATAGCACCGGGATTAAAATCCGTTCCTTCTCGTTCGGTCATTGAAAAAACACGGGTTGGAAATCCATTTCCAAAAAGAGGCATACTACGAGCTGCAGCCAGGTCGGCTTTAAAACCCGTGGTACTTATGTTGGCCATGTTATTTGCATTATGCGCTTGTGCTAACATATTTTGTTTCGCACCACTCATTGCAATATATAGCATTCTATCCATTACGCGCCCTGACCTTCATATTAAATTAATACTTAACGTATGTTGATAATCGTTTGAGTAACCGTGTCTGCCGTTGTAATAACCTGTGCATTCGCCTGGAAATTACGTTGCGCTCTAATCATGTTCACAAGCTGGCCAGTTAAATCAACATTCGAACCTTCTAACGCACCTGATTGTAATTGACCTAAACTACCTGAACCCGGCGTACCGACTAAGGGAACGCCTGAAGAAAAACTTTCTGCCCAATTGGTACTACCTAACTGTCTTAAACCTTGCGGGTTGGAAAAGTCGGCAAGCGTCACCTGCCCGAGTGTTCGTGTTTGGCCATTACTGTAGCGCGCACGAATAATGCCAGTATCATCAATATCAATACCGCTTAAACGTCCAGAGGTATAACCATTTTGTGTTAAGGCACTGACAGAGAACTTGGTACCAAACTGGGTGGTTGGTGTTCCTGCCTGTAAATTAAGTATGATATCAAGTGGCTCCGAGCCTGAACCTGTATCAATGGCATTGTAAGTTAATTCACCTGGAGGCGCTGATGTACCATTAATTGATTCTAATCCGCCAGCACCGTTAAACTTTAATACGTCACCAGAGAACGGAGGTGCTGCGCCACCTTTTGCATCTTTACCATCGACAAACAAATGTGTAAGCCAGGTATTTGGCTCTGCGCCTTTAACGTAATACATGGTTGATAAATGCGGCGCGCCTAAAGAGTCATAAACCGTTAACGAAGTTGAGTGTGTAAAGGATGAAGGCACTTCGGGATTAAACGGCAGTGTTAATGGTGCAGTCTGTGAACTGTCCAGATTTAAGCCGACATCAATGCGCGATGTTGCATTCGGAACAATATTAGAACGGTCTAACTGCAACGGCCCCACTGCACCGGAAATCTCTCCAGATTCATCTGCATTATTCACCACCAGTTTATCGGCAGAAGAATTCACCACAAAACCGTCTCTGTCTACCTGAAAAGATCCTGCACGTGTATATAAGCGTGAACCATTGTCATCCAACACAAAAAACCCACGACCATTAACGGCTAAATCAAGTTTGTTATCGGTAAATTCAATATTACCTTGACCGAATTGCTGGCTTACACCCGATAAACGCACCCCGGCACCAATCGCATTGGAAGCGCCACCATCGGTTGCAGCATAAACATCGGCAAATTCTGCACGCGATGTTTTAAAACCGGTTGTACTTGCATTGGCAACGTTATTACCAATAACACGTAAGTCCTGTGCGGCGGCATTAATACCACTGAGGGCTGAACGAAATGGCATGATCTTTCTCCTTTAATTACTGCTAAATATACAATGGTTGTTAATAATAAATATTACTAACAAGCTACATTATCTTTAAAACTTCAGACAGTTTAGCCTGACCTGCATTGGTCAGATTAAGCGTCATCGGTTGTCCGGCCTGGCCAACACTGACACTGTCGACCATATCAAAAACAAGTGTATCAACACCTTGTTTTTCATTTTCAATACTTGCATAAGCTTCGATGGTATACCTGCCCGGTAAAGACATTACCGATTCTTCTGCACCATCAATAAATTCATCATTTTGCTCTACTTTTCCGTCCCAGCGAAAATCAATTTTCCCGGCAGAACGTGCACCAAGGTTTATTTCCTTAACCACTTCACCTTTGGCATTTTTAATATTCACAATCAACTCATCGGTTGCAACTTTAAGATCAGCCGAAGCATGAACTTCAAAGGGTTTATTCATATCCTGGTTAATGCGGAAATCATTACCGGGCACAAGCACTCTTCGACCAACCATGCTGGCAGCCTGCAATGCCTGATTTGATTTCATCGTATCGGCTAAACTTGTAAATGAATCCTTAATGTCTTTTAAACCACTCACCGCACTAAATTGTGCCATCTGAGTAAGGAACTCACCGTTTTCCATTGGCTGAAAAGGATCCTGATGATTCATTTGTGCCAGCATCAAATCCATAAAATCTTCCTGGCCGAGTTTCTTTTGTTCAGCCGGCTTTTGTTTCTGGTTTGTTGTTAAACCAATGTCGTCAAAAGATGATATTTTAGTATCGAGCGGTTCCATAATCGTTCCTGAATTTTTATCCTGTTAATTTATTACTGCTATACTTCTTACTGGCCAAGCTGCAAAGTACGCATTAACATTTTCTTTGCGGTTGTCATTACTTCAATATTTGACTGATACGAGCGTGAGGCTGAAATCATATCGGCCATTTCTTCAATCATATTCACGTTTGGCAGATGGATGTAGCCCTCGTCATCGGCCATTGGGTGATTCGGGTTATATTCCGAACGTAAAGGCCGGTTGCTTTCAACAATACCCAGCACCCGTACACCCACTGCTTTCTTTTCATCTGAAAAATCTTTAATCATTGGGGCAAATACGGCATGCCTTGCACGGTATGTTTCACCTGTACTGCTACTAACACTATTGGCGTTCGCCATATTGCTTGAAGTGGTATTTAAGCGAAGCGTTTGTGCCTGCAATGCAGAGCCTGATATTCCAAAAACATTAAACAATGACATAGGTAATTTCCTGTTATTTATCCTGTAATTTATTCAGCGCTAGTCGCCGCGAATTGCGGTCATTAAGCCGCGGATCTTGCCATTAAGAAAACGCAGGCTGGCCATATAACGAATCGCATTATCATTAAAGGCTGCCATTTCCACTTGTGATTCCACCGTATTGCCGTCTAAAGAAGTCTGGTACGGCATACGAAACAAAGTTTCAAAACGATAATCTGATCTTTCAGGTTGAATATGCCCTGCACTGGTTTCACGTAAAGGTTTGTTACCGGCAGGGTTACGAACCGCAGCCTGTAACGATGCTTTAAAGTCAAAATCTTTTGCTTTATAGTGTGGTGTTTCTGCATTGGCCAGATTCGAAGACAACAGCTCGGTGCGCCGCGCCTGCAAATACAAAGCCTGCTCGTGTAAGTTAAATGTATTACCGAATGAAAATGACATTGTCGCTATCCTGTTAAAACTATAAATGACTTACCAGAGCTGGTTGCAACAGCTATGCCAAGTTTAATTTATAATTTATTCAAGGACTTACAGGATGACGATGGCGGCAAAAAGAAAACAAACGGCAATCCTTTACCTGTTGTAACTGTTGATAATATGTTTAAAGTCAGAAAAGGGGATTAAAGCAGGCAACTACTTCAAACGATAGACAACACCGCTCTTAAGCCGGACCATTTCAAATAGGTCACAATAACCGGTTGGAGACTCAGAGCCTCCAAGAAAAAGATAGCCACCAGGATTGAGTAATTTTGCCATACGGGTCAGAATATCGGTTTTAATTTCTGCCGAAAAATAAATTAAAACATTTCGACAAAAAATAATGTCGAACTTGCCCAATATAGAATAATTTTTTAACAGGTTTAATTCAGAAAACTTGCAACGGCTAGTAATTTCCGGGCGTACCTTTTGGCCACCATCGCCCTGGTCAATAAAGAATCGTTTAAGCCGGTCGTCAGACAAACCACGCGCAAGACTCAATTCATCATATTTCGCTTCACGAGCAAGTTTTAAAACCGTTGGCGAAATATCAGTTCCTACTATTTCCAGCCGACCACGGAATTTGCCCGGGTTCTTCGCCAGGTATTCTGAGAAGGTCATGCTTATAGAGTAGGCTTCCTGACCTGAAGAACTTGCCGATGACCAGATACGAATAGTTGGCTTTTTCACTGCCACTATTTCATTAAAAATTTCATTATGTAAAATTTCGAATGGATATTTATCCCTAAACCAGCTTGTTTCGTTGGTTGTCATCGCGTCAATAATTTTTTCTTTTAGTTCAGTATTGTTGACCTGTTTAAGTTTATCTATCATCCCGCTTAGTGATGAAAAATTAAACTCCTCTAATAATCTTGATAACCGGCTTGTTACCAGGTAATGCTTATTTTCTCCCAGCACAATACCGCATGCATCTTCAAGAAAGGTGCGAAAGCTTTCATAATCTTGTTTTGATAATGTATGTTGATTCACTCAGTATCTTCTTCTATGTTTTCCAAATAGTTTAACTTATATACTCTGCGAACACACAGAACTTTGAATTTTTAAATAATACCTTTCACTTGCAATATATCTTTAACCTCAGCTGCGAGTTCTTCAGCATTAAATTTGGGAACAAATTTATCAGCACCTACTTTTGCAACCATTGACTGGTTAAATACACCACTTAAAGAGGTATGCAACAAAATTGGTATTTTCTTTAATGCTTCATTGGCTCTAATTTCAGATGTTAAGGTGTAGCCATCCATTTCTGGCATTTCCACGTCGGATATAAGCACATCAATATGATCGGCTATATCAGAACCATCTTTAATCAAACCTTTAAGAATATTTAAACCATCAAGCCCATTTTTACCAATGGTGCACTCCATACCTAACTTATCGAGGGTGCGTTTAATCTGATTACGTGCAACCGATGAATCGTCGACTACTAAAACGCGTATCGCCTGATCCTTTTTTGATTTAACTTCAACTTCATCTTCGACACCACTAAGATCTATACCCAACAGTTCAGCAAGTACTTTTTCAACATCGATAATCTCAACTAGCTCACCATCAACCGAAGTAACCGCAGTCATATAGTTATCTTTACCTAATCCTTCAGGCGGTGCTTTTATATCTGACCAGTTCATATTTACAATTCTGTCAACACCACTAGTGAGGAACCCCTGCACCTGTCGGTTATATTCTGTAATGATTAAATAATTTGTGTCCGACTGTTGTAATGGCTTTTTCCCTATCGCCAGGGCCAAATCCAGGACAGAAATTGTTTTACCACGCATATTGGTCATGCCCACCACCACCGGCGCAGAATTGGTAATTTTTGTTAACGGTGGGCACATAATCACTTCCTGTACTTTAAACACGTTAATGCCAAACCGTTGCCGACTGCCTAAAGTAAAGAGTAATAATTCAAGCCTATTCTCGCCAACTAAATTAGTACGTTGATCGACACCTTCAAGTATCCCAGCCATGACTCCACCTTAAGTAAGTTAGTTACACGGAAGTTATCGGCTAAATAACGGCTTACTTGAATGTCTTTATGATATTACTCACTGCTTTCGATAAGACGAATACTGGCATACGTATTGCTTAATAATAACTAAGAAATATCTTTTAGATTTTACTAAATAAGATAACTGTATAGAATCAATATGTTATAAGTTCCAGTTGGTTAAGGGTCAAAAAGTCGACAGATCACCAGCTAATAATTTGGCAGTATTTATGAAAAATGATTTTTTAAATTATTTTACCGCACTCTCATTTGGCAGCGTATTGCTGTTATTTTCCGGCGCGGTGCAAGGCTCAGCTTACCAAACGCCAGCCTCTATAACGCAGGCTGTGACTGTCTTTTTAAAAAACAACTTACAGACAAACGACTTTAGCGTTGGCTATCTTGATAAACGCCTGCGCCTGGCGGCCTGTACAAAAGGCCTCGATACCAACTTCCCTCAATATGCTGAAGAGTTAGGCCGTACCACCGTAAAAGTAAGTTGTGCCGGTCGTAAACCATGGAAAATTTTTGTTTCCGTTTATATTCAAAAATATTTGAATGTGGTTACAGCAAAACACAGCCTGCCATCCGGAAGTATTGTCCAGTCGTCCGACATCAAGCTCACACGCAAAGATGTTAGCCGTATTCGGGGTGGTTATTTTACAGGCTTGTCACAAATGAACAATATGGTGGTTCGCCGCGCTTTAAAATCTGGAAAAGTTATTTCACCCACCATGCTGGCGCCCAGGCGTCTGGTGCAGCGCGGCGACGAAATCCTTATTCTCGCCGGAACAGAGCATTTAACCATTAGAGTAAAAGGCAAAGCACTTATGAATGGCTTTCTTGGGCAACGTATTAAGGTAAAAAATATTCACAGTCAACGCGTTTTTCAGGCGACGGTGATATCAAATGGGCTGGTAAAGGTAAACATGTGATTTTATTCGTTATTTACCTTTATCCAGTGTAATATCGCTAAAGTTTTCGGCTTTCTAGCCGCTAAAACGGTAGCGTAACTATAAACAGGCTTTGGAGCAGTAAAATGCCTAACGATATATCAGGAATCAATTCGAACAAATCATCCCATATGGGTGATCGAAATGTTACGCAAGTCAAAAAATCTGATGATGCAACAAAATCAGCAGGAAGCAGTGCAACGGCAACAACCGCTGGTGATAAAGTCACCCTGACGGATACCGCAGCGAAATTAAAAGCATTGGAAATGGATTTAGCTAGTCAACCTTCGGTTGATAATAACAAAGTAAAGGACATGCAAACAGTTATCCAGAATGGCAGTTACAAAATGGATCCTGAACGTATTGCAGATAAAATGATTAACTTTGAATCTGCTTTTAATGACAGCTAAATCTGCGGCGAAAAAAATAACATGACAAGAAACATTACCCCCCTTCTTGAAGATATTACAAACTATCTTGAGCAGTTATTCCATGCATTGGAAAATGAATATCAAGCCTTATCGGACAATGATACTCAGGCTATTGAATCTATTGCACAGGAAAAAACAATGCTAATGGAGCAACTGGAAGATTTAAACAAAGAGCGTCGCACACTACTGGAAGCCGCTGGACTCAACCTGAACACTAGCGGTGTTGATGACTTTCTTAACAGCAGCACAATACCAGATAAGCCAAAGTTAAAAACATTGTGGGGCAATATTTCCAGTCTGTCAAAACAATGCGACAAGCAAAACAACATCAACGGCATTATTATCGAAAACAATAGACGCCATACTGAAAATGCCCTTTCTGTATTACAGGGTAAACAACAGACAGCCGAACTCTATTCCAGCAAAGGTCAATCCATCAAAATGGCTAAAAACCAAACGCTGACCCGAGCATAAACCTGAACATAGCAATGGCTGAAACAAATAATAGCATCATTTCAGACCCAATCCATATCAATGCCATATTGGCGCGCCTGAAAAAAAACAATTGCCAGCTGGAAGTGAAAAAAGTTAAACGAGACGGCTCCTTTCAACCTCTAGGCATATCCGAAATACTTCATATCAGCCACAAAAAAAATAACATTCTATTTGACGCATTTAACCACAATAATATTACAGCCAAACAGCCTATTCATATTTATGCGAAACATGATGGGATTGAAATTAAATTTAACAGCCGCATAAGCACATTAACTAAACGTAGCCATCTCGTTTATTTTGCGACCAACATCCCAACCGAAATAGCTTACAAACAACGCCGGCAACAATACCGTGCCGAATTACAAAATTTATGGAAAATCCCGGTCACGCTGTTCGATAAAAATATTAACTCCCCGTTAACCGCCTATATCTACAATATTTCAACCGGTGGAATAAACGTTCGCAGCTCAACGGATAAGCTGTGCTTAATACAACAAGATGTAGTTATCGACACATTAATACAACTACCCAATACAGAAAGTATTCAGTGTAAGCTGCAAGTTAGGCAAACAACGTTAGACCAAACAAGCGGGCTGCAACAATTAGCTGGCCAGTTTATTAACCTGTCTCCTAAACAGGAAAAAAATATCCGTTCGTTTGTTAATAGCGTTGAACGCACCCAGATTAAAACAACTGAAAAATCACACACCGAATGCAACTAAAAAACCACCTTCCGGCAATAAATTAATTAGTGACTCGATTTAGATCAGGTTATAATCCCCACTACTTTGGATTATATTGCCCCGGTAGCTCAGTCGGATAGAGCAGCCGCCTCCTAAGCGGCAGGTCGGACGTTCGAATCGTCTTCGGGGCACCAATTTATTTTTTATCTTTAGACTTATCCATAAACCCAAACAATGATTTTTTATTTTTTTGTTCGGCTTCGAGCGCCCTTTGCTTTTTTTCCAGTTCCAGCATTTCCATTTTACGGCGTAAGGCTTCCCGTCTTACTTTTTGTTGCAGTCGTTGCCGGTCATGCTGTGGCAAGTCCAGCTTCATAAAATCATGTGACTCACGAATTAAATACTTACCCATGTCATCCAGAAAGTCGTCCGTAATCTGCTCGGCCTGAACGTCTCTTTTAAGTAAGCCCAAGCCCTGAAAATTATTAAACTTAAGGTGGATGCATGAATTTTGTATGTCACCTTCGATTAAAATTGTTACTTTTACCTTGCTTTCAAGATCAAACCTGGCAAATGAAATTTCATGTGAATCATCACGGTATTTTTGGGAGGTATACTGAAGCTTATAGCGCTGCATGTATTCAATATGCTTTTCAATATTTTTGCCATTATCAACTTCAAATTCAATATTTTCTTCATCAGTACAGTGAAAAGTCAGAATGATTTGCTTCATTTCTTCGGAGCTGTCGGTTGATATATTATAGCCACCCTGAGTCAGGTTTCGCTTTATACCCGATGCGGTTAGAGTATAAGAAGCGGTAATGGTTGGCTTTACAAAATTAAGGTGTTCGATTAATTCATTAATGTGCGTGTAAATTGAAGCCATTGCCGGGTGAATTTTTGTTTTATAAATCGCCCGTAATTCTGCCTGTTTAGCAGCATCGTCTTCTTGCGACTGTTTTAGTGCCGTACTTTGTTTGCGTAAGTCGTCCAACAAACCCATAATAATTCGCCCTGGATTATTTTTTGCTTAGGGGGTTAACGGCAAAAATTATAGTTTTTGAAGTGAATCTTTCCAGTTTTCATTACTGGCTTCTTCTTTTAAAAGAATTTTCATCCCATTGGCTGGGTTTTCCCACCCTGTTTCGCCCACAACCGGCTCAAGTTCAAAACCCCACCAGATCCCACTTGCATCCTGCACAATCCAGTTTAACTTACGGGAAATATTACTGGTCGCAGATTTACCCGCTTTATGCTGTTCAATTCTTTCAAGCAAATGCTGCATTTCACCACGGCTGATAGTGGTGGTTGGGTCAATTTCTTCGGTTAATGGTGCAGGCCGGTCGCTGGAATAGGAGATGGTTAATTTGCCAATCACCACCACATCGTTGTCAGTTAATATATGGGTTGTAATGGCATTTCCGTTCACATAAGTGCCATTAGTGCTGCCACAGTCTTTAATTTCTACCGTAGCATTTAGCTGCCTGATTTCAGCATGATGACTGCTGACGGTCGCATCATCTAAACGGATGTCATTATCTGCATTACGCCCTATTTTTAGAACGTCATGCGAAACGTACATTTCGTCCAGTTTGTTATTATTATCGCGAATGGTTAACTTATACATAGTTCTATTTGGCTTGTTATTTGTCTCTTGAGTATAACAGTTATTCGCTAAAGAAAAAGTGGGAGCAACTCTGTAAGTGAATGATTCAATTATATTTATCAATTTCGAGAAATAAATCATAACTAGAACCTGAAAGTATAAAGCCCCTTATGCAATCGCGTGTTCCTGAAATAAACGCATCATTGCTCCTAACTATTCTCACCGGCCAAGACTATTTTTTAACCACATCCTGTTGATTGTATATTTTCTACCGCTCCCAAAAGTAAAAGTTAAACCCAATTTTGCATAACCTGAAGATAAAACTTTGACACAAAAAAACCCGAATTAACGGGTTTAATTTACTTATATGGCGCGCCTGGAGCGATTCGAACGCCCGACCGCCTGGTTCGTAGCCTTGCAGACTAGAAAAATCGTGTCAACTTTGTCACAAGTATTTGAGCTAAAACACTGAAATTAAACACTTTTATCAAGATTACGGAATTCATGATAATTTCACTCCTGCCTCAAACGACATCAAATATGGTACATCGTGGCACGTTTTGGGCACACGCAATGAGAAGTGGACCCCGAAAATGAGACAGTAGCATAAGTGATAATCCTGATGTATTTTAACGTACGACAGGAGAAAGACAATGAGACGAAAAA
>QIKU01000254.1 GCA_003232015.1 Gammaproteobacteria bacterium | reverse complement strand
GCTTATACCAAATTTCATATTCAGTTCCTTTTACTTAGAAGCGGATATGAGTAGAAGCATTTAACGAGTTACGTGCACCACGCCAGTTATCAATATGATACTTGGTGAAAGGTAAACCGGTAACTTCGAAGAAACGTGGCCAACCGATACGGTCGATCCAGTCGTTAATACGTTCCCAATCTTTAGCGCCTTCTTTGTATTCTTTAAGAATACGCTTAACAATGCCCGTGGCTTCAGGCCAACGAGGTGGATTGTTGGGTATGCCAGCAGCAACCAGTTTCTGGAAAGAAGGTTTGCTACGTGCATTAGAGTGATTACCACCAACCCATATAGCAAGTTTTGAATGCTCTGGATCATTGATTTGCATTGGCGGGCAAGGAGGGAAACATGCGCCACAACAGATACATTTTTTCTCGTCCACTTCTAAAGAAGGTTTGCCGTTAACCACTGCAGGACGAATCGCTGCTACCGGGCAACGTGCTACAACAGTAGGACGTTCACATACGTTAGCAACTAAATCATGTCTGATTCTAGGTGGCTTGGTATGTTGAATGTTGATTGCAATATCACCCTGGCCACCACAGTTAATCTGGCAGCAAGAAGTGGTGATATGAACACGGTTAGGCATGTTCCACTGTTTGAATTCATCAATCAGTTCATCCATCATTGATTTAACAACACCGGATGCATCTGTACCTGGAATATCACAGTGTAACCAGCCTTGTGTGTGTGAAATCATCGCAACAGAGTTACGCGTACCACCTACAACAAAACCTTCTTTTTCAATAGCTGCAATTAAAGGCTGCACTTTTGCTTCGTCGGTAACATAGTATTCAATGTTTGAACGAATAGTGAAGCGAACGTAGCCGTCTGCAAATTCATCTGCAATTGAAGTTAATTTACGCAGTGTAAACAAATCAAGGATACGTTGTGTACCAACTTTTACAGTGTAAATAGTATCGCCTGTTTTAGAAACATGCTTTAAAACACCGGGTTGTGGATCTTCATGATAGCTCCACATGCCAAAGTTTTTACGCATTGCTGGATGCATGTATTGGAACCCGTCTGGGCAGCCTGATTCAATCGGCTCGCGCATATCTGCCATTGCCATGGTAGTTCTCCTAAATTTTTAAAATTTAAATTAGAATTCGTTAAAAGTGATCAAGCAATTATGCTTGTTCTGCTTTACGGTCGAACCATGCTGCAGCTTCTTCATCCCAGCCGTCCATACGTACATATGAACATTGACGTGGGCTCGAAACCATATTTGGATCAACGTCGATACCGATACCTTCAAGGAAGTTAACCAGACCGATACGTTCAATCATTTCACCAGTACGTTCATGCTCAAGCGCATTTTCCGCAAAGAAATCGATTGTGTCACCAGCGATTTCTACAAGGCTTTCGTAATCTTCTTCAGTTTCAAGTTTTTTGAATGGAAGAATAACCGTACCCATTAAATCACCGATTTTAAGAGTACGTTTGCCACCGATAAGAAGGGTTATACCTTTGTCATCGCCTGGAGAAAGTGCTTTTGGTAATACATTGATGCAATGCATACAACGTACACAGTTGCGGTTGTCAATTTCAATTGCACTGTCTTTCAGAGTCATGCAAGCAGATGGGCAACGTGAAATCACGTTATCCATTAAGTATTGCTCACCTTTTGTACCGAGGTAGTTTTTAACTTCAGCAGCATCAATTTTTATATCGTCACGCCATGTACCGATAACAGCAAAGTCAGCACGCTCAATCGCATTTTGGCAATCGTTAGGGCAACCAGAGATTTTGAATTTAAATTTGTAAGGAAGTGCTGGACGATGAACGTCATCAACAAATTCGTTAACCAGGTAACGTTGAACAGCATGTTCGTTTGTGCAGGACATTTCACAACGTGCAGCACCTACACATGACATAGCCGTACGTACACATGGGCCCGCACCGCCTAAATCCCAACCGTATTCGTTGATTTCATCAAAGAAGTGCTGGATGTTATCTGTGTCAGCACCGATGAACATGATGTTGCCTGTTTGGCCGTGGAAAGTAACAAGACCTGAACCGTATTTTTCCCAGCTGTCTGCCAGTTGGTTTAACATGTCAGAAGTGTAGTAGTTACCAGGAGTAGGCTGTACACGTAATGTGTGGAATTCTTTTGATTCAGGGAAGGCTTCACCCACTTCAGAGAAACGAGGAATAATACCACCACCGTAACCAAACACAGAAACCGTACCACCTTTCCAGTAGCCTTTACGTGTTTCGTAAGAATGCTCTAGCTGGCCTAATAAGGAGTTTGCCACTTTGTTAATTTTTTCATTTGGGTGATCATCACGTAAATTCTTGATGCCGGATATAAATGAAGGCCAGGGACCTTTTTCTAGCTCGTCGAGCATGGGTGTTGGATATTGACTTTTAGCCATGGTTTTCTCCTTGAGGCGTTACCTGTTAGCTACACTACTAAATTAAATTCTTGATATCTAAAACCTGCTTTAGCGGGTTCTGTAATTTGCGACGAAGTCTAGGGGCTGAGCCGCATGCCGAAAACCCACCTGATGGGGTGAATTAAGCATTTAGGCTTATCCCTTTAGGGATAGGCGCCGCGATATTATCTAAACTCTTTCCTGTTTAATTCGTTGCAATATAATCTAAAATCTACTAGTTATTTAATTAAATCAATATGTTGCAATATACTTCGGGGTGGGTATATAACCCGAAGCCGCCACTGTGATTTAATTGGGTTGATTAAATATGTCTATAAAATTTTTTGTAGGCTGAGCTGAATCTTACTTCTAACTTGCTATTTAAAGCCCAGATATAGTTTAGCTAACTTTATTCAGTTCGCAATCAACCAACGAATGAAATATTTTTCAGGAAGTTCCCCCAATTTTAATGCTTTAATTGGGCTAATACACATATAAAATGTGCGCGTATTGTACGAATTTAGGAAGTAAATGCAAGTGTCATCACCAATAGTTAGTCAAGCCATTGAATTAGCTCATTTTGATTTGAATAATGACGCGACCTACAGCGCCTGGCGACAGCAAAAGTGGCTGGATTACCCAAAATCCAGTGAGGAACTGATCGTTACGATCAATGACTTTATGGCTTTAACGGCCGATGAGCATACAGCTGTCCATTCGCTGCTCTGTAAAACGAATATGTGCGTGTATCAGGCTAAGGACCCTGATCAAGTGGATAAGTTAGCCATTAAGCAGTTTGCTGCGCAATTTGGCTATAAAAACCTGGATACTAATATATGTGCAGATAAAGACAGTATTAGCTCCTTACAAACAAAGAATGCCGGACGCCATGCCGGTTATATCCCTTATTCCAACCGGAAGATTAGCTGGCACACAGACGGCTACTATAATAAACCGGAAAATACCATTCGGGGTATGTTGCTGCATTGCGTGAATAATGCACCGCTAGGTGGCGAAAATCAGTATTTAGATCCAGAGATTCTCTATATCCACTTACGGGACAAGAACCCAGACTTTATTCGAGCATTAATGGATAAAAAGGCATTAACCATTCCAGCGAATGAGGAAGTGGGAGCAGAACGTGCTGCACAAACGGGCCCTGTCTTTAGCCTTGATAATTGTAGCGGTTGCCTCCATCTACGTTATACCGCCAGAACACGCAGTATTGAGTGGGATGATAATTCGCTGCTAAAACAGGCTTTAGCTGAAATTACGCAGTATTTAGCGGGTGATTCGGCGTTTATATTTACGCACAAGCTAAAGCCTGGGCAAGGCGTGCTTTGTAATAATGTGCTACATAATAGAACGGCCTTTGAAGAACAGGATACACCCGAAAGTAAACGGCTGATTTACCGCGCACGCTATTATGATCAGTGCAACTGATACCTGATTGGCGGCATAAATTTTAGAATTACAGAAGGGCTAGATATGTTGATGTTAAGTGATTTACTTATTGGTAATGACGTGGACACGTATGAGGATCTTGTTAAAGCGGTGGAAGCCGTTGCCAGACAAGGTGAGATGTTTTTCCAGATGGATGTAAAACCGCCGTTTCCAGATACGCCGGAAAACTGGGAACAACAATTAGAAGCGCGATTCACATCCGCGCGATAGTTTAGAGTGATGTTTTAAAGCAGGTAATGCATGTACTGGTCAGAAAATAAAGACAAGAAAGCCGAATTTATCGTTCCTGATAATATTGTCGATGTTGTTTTCAATATACAAGGTAAGGCGGTGCCCTTAGATAATGCACATGCATTATCGAGTGCGTTAGAGCAGCTTTTGCCGTGGATTGTTGAAAATCCACAAATAGGCATTCACCAGATATACGGTGCGGAGTCAGGTAATGGCTGGTTGCGCCCTGAAAATAAAGAAAATGAAGTATTGTATTTATCCCGACGGCAAAAACTAATATTACGAATCCCAAAGGAACAATTAGCGGAAACTCAACAATTAACCGGACAAACATTGATGGTGGATGAGTATGAGTTAACGATTGGTCAATCCGTTGTGCGTAAGCTAAGTGAGATGAATATTATTTTTGCTCGCCATGTGGTGGTTAACGGCCAGGAGCAATCTGAGGATGAATTTATGCAAGCTTGTGCTACACAGTGTAATGCACTTGGCATTGAAGTTAAAAAAATGATGTGTGGGCTTGAACGAACGATTCAGTTACCTGACAGGCAGCTGATTACTCGAGGTTTAATGCTTGCAGATCTTGAAAAAGAGGATTCGATTAAATTACAGGAAAATGGCCTTGGAATGGAACGTAAATTGGGCTGTGGGCTATTTATCCCCCAAAAAGGGATTGATACAGCCAATCCTGATTGATATAAATCATGGGCTTTGCAGATATCCCCATAGAGAGACTTGGCTCAAGTAGCAAAATTTGTTTAAATAGCGCCAAATTTTAGGCCATGATGAGATTTTAGCTGGGATTTCAGTGATATTCCCATCATGGATAAGCATTTAATTATTTATATTATTGGTTTAGTGGAGAAATTTTATGCCAACACTGGAAGCAGATGGTACATCAGTAGAAGTAACAGATAATGGTTACTTAGTTAATTTTGACGAGTGGACTGAAGCACTTGGCAGCAAAATAGCTGTTGATGAAGATGTGGAAATGACGGATGAACATTGGGATGTGGTTAAGTACTTACGTGCAGAATATACTGAAAGTCCGGGTACTGAGCCCAATGAACGTAGCATTATGAAAGATATGGCTAAAAAATGGGGTAAAAAACTAACCTCTAAATATATGTACCAGTTATTTCCGGGGATGCCTTCTAAACAAGGCCGTAAAATTGGCGGTTTGCCACAAAGTATCCGTAAAGGTGGCTATTAATAAGTAATTTAAAAATTCACTTAACCCATCAGAGATATAGATGGGGGGCAGTGGGGCTGCTAAATTTGCGCCCATAGATTAAAAAACAAATTTTAAACGAATTCAATTCACCAAACATAGGGGCTGCGGCCTTTAAATTGAGGTTAGTACAATGAGCGATAAAACTAAAATCATTGCTGAAATGCTGGAAATGCAAAAGAAATTCATTGCCTTTGAACAGGAAAATGGCATTGATATGAAAGATTACTACGCAGGCAAGGAAGGTCACTTATTATACAACTATGTTGCAAAATACGATGAGCTGGCTATGCAGTTAAATACTATGGCTCACGAAGAAAAAGGTTCAACACGTTTCTTCTAAACGGTAGTAGAACTGATTCCAGAATGGCCACCTTAGGAATAGGGTGGCCTTTTTTAGTGCGCGTTTTAATTTAACACGCATATACGCGTTAAATTAAATTACGCGCACTTATGCAACGCCAGCTTAGCAAGCTGGCGTTGCTGTTGGAGTTGCGTACAAATTCTTTATTAGTGTAAGAGCCCGTAAAGATAATAAAATGGGGGCTAAATAACTGCTCCAAATCCCTAAGCAGTTAGGGAACTTAAGTACGTAGTCTGGATGCAGCGAAGCGAAATCCGGGAAGGTTGAGGGCTGCTTCCCGGATTGCATTTTATTCCATCCGGGCTACTTGCTTATGCAACGCCAGCTTAGCAAGCTGGCGTTGCACATAAAATATCTATTAACGACAAACCCAACTTCAACAATCAGCCCACATGCGAACTAAATTTGCGTAGCATATATCCACTGTTTTGCTTGCTTCGGCTTCTGGCTTCGTTTGAAGCAGGCTTTCTCTCGCTATATTTAGCTGGTAGAGCAATTCCCTTTGCTCAGCACTGCGCACCATGCTTTGCACCCAGGTAACCGCAACCAGCCGCTCTCCGCGTGTCACCGGATTAACGTGGTGCAGGCTTGAGGACGGGTATAAAACCGCATCTCCAGCATTGAGCTTGACGAGCTGTTCTCCAAAGCTGGTGTTAATCGCTAACTCGCCGCCTTCGTAGTCGTCAGGGCCGGACAAAAAGACAGTGATAGATATATCTGACCGATAACGATCAGCTGCGCCCATCACCGGATCATCCACATGGTCACCGTATTCCATCCCTTCGCTATAACGCGCATAAAAAGGAGCGGCAATGCGATGCGGCAGGGCGGCACTTTTATATTGTGGGTTCGCAACCAGGCTGCCCATAACGATATTATTGAGCTGGTTCATTTGCGCGGCATTCATCGCCACTTCTTCGTTATTTTTCACCCGCTTGGCGGCGCTGCCAGCCGATAAAGTACCGTTTACAAACGGAGCATCTTTCAAAAGAGACGTAACGGTTTGCAGACGCTCATGGGGTAATAAGGATAAAATTTTTAATAGCATAGTAATTAACCAATCTGTAATCGCAACAGGGGGTAGTATGCGGTATAATTGTGTTTCATTTCAATTAATTAACCCATCAAATCCTAAGGTGTTTTAATGCTCTTAAATGTTCTCATTAGTGGTAATACTATTCCTGTCGATGTTCCCGATATGATGCTAACCGAAGCACAGGAATTTTTTAAGAAAATGGATAAAGACATGGATAAGGGCTGGCAAATGAGCCGTTCCTGGGTTGATAATTTAAATGCAGAACAGCGCTGTCAGGTCGTTGGCGATAAAATATTAACCGCGATTGAAACTGAAAATAAGCAAATGATAGTCATGATGTCAGCCTATGTTTTATATAAAGTGCCGGGGTCAACCGCAATAAGAATTTCTGAAGATGGTGACATCAATGAAACGGAAATTATTATTGGTGGACTTAACTAAGAATCGGTACATCTTCCCTCGAGGTTTAAAAATTCTATGGCAAAGACAGCCGTAATTGGTGGTGGCCCAATGGGGCTGGCCTGTGCTTATCAACTTGCTCTGGATGGCGAACAGGTTGACCTGTATGAAGCCGATGACCGTCTGGGTGGCATGTCGGCACATTTCGATTTTAATGGCTTAAGTATTGAACGTTATTATCATTTTATTTGTAAAGAAGACTATGCACTGTTCGCGTTATTAAAAGAACTAAACATTGAATCAAAATTAAAATGGCATGCAACTAAAATGGGCTATTTTTACGACGGCAAGTTGTATGAATGGGGCAATCCGTTTGCGCTATTAAAATTTCCAAAGTTGTCTTTTATTTCCAAAATTCGTTATGGCATACATATGTTTTTGTCTACCAAACGAAAAAACTGGCAAGCGCTTGAAGGAATAGATGCTGTTAGCTGGTTAAAAAAAGCCGAAGGCGAAAAAACCTATAATATTCTCTGGAAAAAATTGTTCGCACAAAAGTTTTATAACTTTACGCCAAACTTATCGGCTCCCTGGATATGGGCGCGTATTCGCCGGGTAGGTCGTTCACGTAAAAGTATTTTTGAAGAACAAATGGGTTGTCTGGAAGGTGGTTCAGAAACATTGCTGAATGCATTAAAAGAAAAGCTGGAACAACTGGGTGTTTCGATTCACCTGAATAGTGCAATCGAAAAAGTGGCGCATAAAAATAATAAAGTGCAGGGGTTGATGTTAAACGGTGAATTTAATTCTTACGATAAAGTTTATAGCACGGTTCCCTTGCCGTTTGTAACTAAAATAATTGATAATTTACCTGATGAGCATCAAAAGAAATACGCATCGATTAATAACATTGGTTGTGTCTGTTTAATTTTTAAACTAAAAAAAGCAGTAACAGAAAACTTCTGGTTAAATGTAAATGACGATGCAATGGAAATCCCCGGTATTATTGAGTACAGTAATTTAAACCAGCAACGCGATCACATTGCGTATGTTCCATTTTATATGCCGCAAACGCACCCCAAGTTTAACCGTGATGATCAGGCGTTTATTGATGAATCCAAAGCCTACTTATTTAAAATTAACCCTTCATTAACCGACGATGATATTATCGATGTGAATGTTTCGCGCTATGGGTTTGCACAGCCGATATGCCCACCGAACTTTATGGATGGTTTGCCGCCGATAAAATCGGATATTAAAGGTTTATATATTGCCGATACATCCTATTATTATCCAGAAGATCGTTCAATTACTGAAAGTGTTGGCCTTGGGCGTAAAATTGCACAGCTCTAATGCATAAACTAGATGATTAATATAAAAATAAATTCTGAGTTTACACGTTTTGTTTTAACCGGTGGTTTTGCCGCTGGCGTGAATTTTTTAAGCCGAATTGGTTTTAGTGAATTTGTGACTTATCGCTTTGCGGTATTTTATGCGTATATTATTGGCATGGTCACTGCTTTTGTTTTAGCAAAAATATTTGTCTTTGGGAAAAGCAGTCAGTCTACATCGAATGAATTTACGCGCTTTACGTTAGTCAATATAGTGGCCGTGGCTCAGGTCTGGTTTATCAGTGTTGGCCTTGCTGAATATGGTTTCCCTGCAATTAATTTTGTCTTTTATCCAGAGGCAGTGGCACATTTAATTGGGATTAGTGTGCCCGTTGTTACCAGTTACTATGGCCATAAATATTTTACTTTTGCCTCCAAATAAATACTAACATGCATAATGTCTTATACTTCAGTTATTGAAATAATCTCTGTTTGCAAATGACTCACTGCACTAACTCCTCACTCGGTTTAAGATGTTAGTGATTAATTTGAATGATGCCGATTTATCACCCTGGCCTATTAGTACAATATTTATTTTTTTGAAATCATTTCTTTCTTAGTTTAAGTAGATAGTCAACTGCATCGACCACTGTGAGGACATCGAGTATTATCTGCAATTCGCTGTTCCACCTTGAGTAAACTGGACTGGTGGAGCATACTCTAACTATAACGGTTCTTCTGGCAAGTACCATTAAATTATTTATAGGGTGGCAATTTTGGAACAATGGCTCATCGACACGGTCGAGAACATCCAGTCCAGTACGGATTTGGCAAATATTAAATCGGTTCTCATGGATATACGGGAACAGCTCGATTGTGGCTATGTGACATACGTCATCAAAATTCCAAATGGCTTTACGCGAAGCACCAGCCTGTTTGTTAGTGATTACCCGACAGAGTGGGTGGCGCGCTACGCTGAGAAAGGATATATTAATATCGACCCGGTTGCGCAGCACTGCTTCAATTATCAGGAACCCTATAGTTGGTGTCACTTCAACAAACAACACGATAAAGAAGTGCAAAATTTTTTTTCAGAAGCGTATGAATTTAGCATATCTAACGGTGTCGGCATCGGCATGCCCAGATTCACCGGCGAAAGTGGCCTGATACAGCATCGCCACTGACCATGAGCTCACACCTGATAATACTGCCTACCGCTACACCACATTGTGCCTCAATGCATTGCAACCTTATATTCACGAAAGTATCTGGAACCTAACGAACTCAGTCCACCGCAACGATAAAAAAACAGAGCTTACTACACGGGAAAAAGAGTGCATTTTGTGGACGGCCGAAGGAAAAACAGCCTGTGAGATTGCCACAATATTGATCATCTCCGAAGCAACTGTCGTGTTTCACCTTAAAAATGTTATCAAGAAACTGAATGTCGCTAATCGTAGTCAGGCCGTTGCCAAGGCGGTTCTTCTTGGTCTGATCACACCTCAATATTCCAACTCATCTGTTCCTACCTATCATTTTTGATAGTTACCATTTCTCTCTAAAAGTACCATTATCATTAATCGTTCCACCATGAATACCTGGGAAGACAAGCGAATTACAAACAAGGTCAATCAGTATGGCAAGAAAATTTTTTTTATCGCCGCACTGTGGACAGAAGTATGTGGAATTGGGCCGGTGCTATCTGCTTTGGAGCAAGGTTATGAAGTTTATTTTGTAACGGATGCGTCGGGTGGTGTAAGTGTGGATGCACACAACATGGCGGTACAACGTATGGTGCAAGCCGGTGCGATGCCTATTACATGGATGCAATATATGCTTGAATTACAGCGCGATTGGGCACGCAGTAAAACCTACAATGCTGTTCTCAATATTGAAAAAGAACACTGCGGGGGTTATGGCCTGGGGATTATCTATGCCAAAGGCATGCTTAAAGCATCAAAACACTAGGACTGTGAACGGGGTATGTCAATTTGACATATCCCGTTTTAAATCAAGGTACTAATTTCCTACAGAATGGGTATTGAATTATTTAAACCAAATTGAGGATGCCATCATGACTCGGCACTACCGTTATTTTGCACTGCAATTATTATTTGTGGCAGCAGCTGTCGCTTCCATAACCTGGGTAACGAATACTTATGCTAGCAATAAATCTCCTGAATTAATTGTATTCAATGCAAAAATTACAACTCAGAATCAGGCTCAACTGAATGCGGAAGCAGTTGCCATTCGTGATGGCGTATTTTTCAAAGTCGGTTCCAACAAGGAAATTCTTGCACTAAAAAGCACTGCAACAAAAATCATTGACGCCCATGGTCACAGGATGATTCCTGGGCTTAACGATTCTCATCTACATGTTGTACGTGGTGGCAGGTTTTATAATCTGGAATTACGTTGGGAGGGTGTGCCAACCTTAAAACAGGCGTTAGCCATGCTAAGTGAACAGGCAAAAAGAACACCAAAAGGTCAATGGGTTAGAGTCATAGGAGGCTGGTCACCTTACCAGTTTGCAGAGCGGCGCATGCCGACACTAAAAGAAATCAATACTGCCGCACCGAATACGCCGGTTTTTATTCTGTTTTTATATAGCCAGGCATTTTTAAACAAAGCAGGCTTGCAGGAACTGGGTATTACGTCACAAACACCCGCACCGGCAGGTGGGCGTTATGAAACAGATGCAGATGGCCAGCCTACCGGCCTGTTGCTTGCCGAACCAAACCCTACCATTCTTTACAAAACCATTGGCCGGCTACCACAATTATCAGCCAGCGATCAGGTTAATTCAAGCCGACAGTTCTATCGTGAGCTAAACCGACTCGGTGTGACATCTGCTATCGATGCCGGTGGTGGTGGGCATAATTTTCCGGAAAACTACGCAGGGTCAAAAACACTGGCTAAACTGGGTGAGCTACCCTTACGGATTTCATATTTTTTGTTCCCACAAAAACCAGGCCGTGAACTCAATGATTTCAAACGCTGGATGAATATGACCGTGCCCGGATCAAATGAAGACATCGGCCATCAACACGGCTATGAAATGGAAGGTGGTGGTGAATTTCTGGTCTGGTCTGCCGGTGACTTTGAAAATTTCATGGCGCCGCGCCCGATTCAAACCGAAACAATGGAAACAGAACTTGAAAGTGTAACAAGGCTGCTGATTAAAAATCGCTGGCCTTTCAGAATACATGCCACCTATAACGAAACGATAGCGCGAATACTCGCTGTATTTGAAAAAATAAATCAAGATACACCCTTTGATGGTTTACGTTGGGCCATAGACCATGCAGAAACCATCACAGCAGAAAATATTGCCCGCATCAAAACACTCGGTGGGGGTATTGCCATTCAAAGTCGTATGGCATTTGCAGGTGAATACTTTATTGAGCGCTATGGCAAACAGGCAGCAAAGACTGCACCCCCTGTTCGTGAAATGCTACGGCAGGGTATTCCTGTTGGGGCAGGTACCGATGGTACGCGTGTCTCCAGTTACAATCCGTGGACAGCACTTTACTGGTTGGTAACAGGCAAGAGTGTCGGCGGAACACAATTATCAAGCGAGCAAAACAAACTGGGGCGGGCAGAAGCGTTACGCTTATATACTTTGGGTAGCGCCTGGTTTTCTGGTGAGGAAAATGTCAAAGGCCGTATCGCACCGGGTCAATATGCGGACTTTGTTTTATTATCCGATGATTACTTTACAGTACCTGCCAAAAAGATCAGATACATTGAATCGGTATTAACTGTTATCAACGGCAAGATCGTATATGGAGCAGATGCATATCAATCCCTGTCACCCAGATTACCCAAAGCTTCTCCATCCTGGTCGCCGGTAAATAAATTTGTGGGTCACTGGAAGCGATAAAGTTGGAACATACCCGGTAACTCATCCACTTTTACTCCTGAAAAGTGACTCTTATGGTATTACGAAGTCTGTTCGTTTTAATTTTTATAATTATGACAAGCTACGTTACACCTGTTTTAGCCAATGCCGAAAAAGAAAATCAGTTGCCAGAATTTAGAAAACTCCGCTTTGATGAAGATTATTCAAATTTGCAGGATACAGGCAGGCAAGATGATTTTATTTATTTACTAAAGCACATGTCTTTACCAGGTCGGGCTGATGCCTATGCAAGTATCGGCGGTGAAGTAAGGTTACGTTATGAATATACGCATAGTCCAGGGTTTGGTGCCTATCCACAGGATAAAAGAGGTGTTTTTACAACGCTATACCCTGCATAGTGATATAAATTTTTCTAAAAACACACGTCTGTTTGTTCAGCTTAACAGTGCTCTGGAGGCAGGTCGAAATAGTGGACCAAGCCCGGTGGATGAAAACAAGCTTGAATTCCAGAATTTATTTTTTGATTACACAATGCATACAGACACTACACATCAGTCAACATTAAGGCTTGGCAGACAGGAAATGAGTCTGGGCTCAGGCCGACTGGTTGATGTACGCGAAGGCCCAAATGTACGACGCACATTTGATGGTGCCAGAATAATATTGCAACATGGAAAATGGAATAGCAGTATTTTTGCAATTCGCCCTAGATCCACTTACTCCGGTGTATTTGATGACCGAGCCGACAAAAACAAAGCACTGTGGGGTCTGTACATGGTTTCCACACATAGCAACAATATAAACCAGAAACTTGATTTCTATTATCTTGGGTTTAGTGATACCAGGAGTCGTTACGAACAAGGAATGAACAGGGAAAGACGACATTCCCTTGGTATTCGAATGTCTGCTGATAACCTTCCCTGGGATTATAACTGGGAACTTGTCTATCAATTTGGCAAGTTTGGTAATGGTAATATTCGTGCATGGACACTTGCGACTGAAACAGGTTATCAATGGCAGTCTGTCACCTGGAAACCACGCCTTGCATTAAGTGCAAACATCGCAAGTGGCGACAAAAACCCGAATGATCCCAATCTTGGATCGTTTAATGCGTTGTTTCCACGTGGCAATTATTTTTCACAGGCTGCAGTGATTGGGCCGCGTAACTTTTTTAACCTGCATCCCTATTTAACTGTCCATCCAGATGATGACTGGTCATTGACGGCTGATATTAATTTTTTCTGGCGCAAAGAAACCAGCGATGGTGCCTACGGCCCCAGTGGTAATCTTGTTCGCGCATCAAATGGCAGTAATGAACGATTTGTAGGCTCAGCAGTTTCTCTGAATTCAGAGTGGTCTGTTAACAAGCACTTATCCTTAATCGCTATCTATGCGCACTGGTTTCCAGGGACTTTCCTAAAAGATACCGGCGCCAGTGAGCCGATTGATTTTGTTGAGCTTACGATGCAGTACAAATTCTAGACACATGACACAGGATTCACATTATCTATTCAGTCAGTTAAACTGATCCCAGCTTGGGTTATCACCAAAATAATCTGAAAGAAAATCGACAAAGGTTCTTACTTTTGCTGACAGATAACGCCGCGAAGGAAAAATAGCATAAATGGATATTTCAGGGGGACAATAATCCGGAAGTACCTGTTGCAATCGTCCTGTACAAATATCAGGGCCCACAATAAATGTAGGCAATAATGTAATACCTACCCCGGACACAGCGGCTGCTTTTAGAATATCCCCATTATCCGCACACACTGGGCCATTGACCTTGATGAATTCAGCATCGTCCGATCCATGCAGCTCCCAGTTATCCGGCTTCAACTCATTCGAATAAATCAGGCAGTCGTGATTAGCCAGATCCTGTGGAACGCTGGGGGTACCCTTTTGTTTAGATATTCGGGGGCAGCGCAAAATACCCGCTTACAGGATGCAATTTTGCGTGCGATAAGGCTGGTGTCTTCAAGCTCGGCAATTCTGATAACCAGATCAAAACCTTCTGTGACAACATCAACAAAACGATCCGCAAGTTTTAGTGATATCTGCATCTCGGGGTACTGTTTAATATAGTGTGGAATCGCCTCAGCTTTAGGGCAAGTATTGAAACGTCCAACTTTATTCCCCTTGCCTGCGATGATTGTCAAACTGTTAATGGGGCAAATGGGAGAAGAACTATTATTGGCTGGAAAGAAGATTTTACCCGTAAAAGCGCTGGATTCAGGCTATAAGTTTCAATATGATAAATTAGAAGAAGCTTTACTGGATGTAGTTTGATCTTGAAAAGATGTATTTGAGGGTTGGTCGGCGATGGTATTTTTGCTAAATGCTTGCATCCATATTTGATTGCCTGATGTTTTCATTATCTAAAAACAATCCAGGTTGTGGCTATATACTTAACGCCTTTTTCCAACGTTACACCGCGATGCTCATGTGTCCAGAAAGGCGGAAATAAAATAAGTTTTCCTTGTTGTGGTTTTATTTTTACATTTTGGAATAAAAATTCGGTTTCACCGCCGGGGCTGGCGACGTTGTTTAAATACCAGACGGCTACAAGTTGGCGCTGGCTAAAATCATGACTACCGCCATCAATATGCCAGTGGTAATGTTCGCCCGGGTTAGTACGTTGAATGGCATAGCCCATATCTTTAAATGGGCCTTTAAAATAAGGGTAGGCTTCTCTAAATTCGATTAAGGCGGTTTTAATTGAATTAAACAGTGCTGCGTCGATATCTTTAAAATGTTCTTTACCGCTTACAACCATGTCGGTTGATTTTTTAATGCTGGTGTCTTCGGTTGCCTGTTGACCTATGCGACCCAGATATTGTTCGTCTTCGTGTGATTCAAATTGCTTAATCATATGCTCGCATTGCTGCGCAGTTAAGGCATTTTCTTTTTCAAAAATAAAAGTATTTTCTTTAACTTCATTAATGGTTGTGAGCTTGCTTTTATGGGGTGATGGCATTGTGCTACGTCTTTGTAATGGTAAAAGTGTATTATCTTACAAACGGCTGGCTTCAATCAATGTTTCTATTTGTTTTTGTGGTTGTTTATTATTGTGGTGTATTTTCAGGATTTTTTCAGTGAGTGCCAGCCAGTGGTTGCGGCATGTTATAACCAGATTTTTCAGTGGATTAAAATCACCTGATAATAGCCATTCATTATATGCGGCAAGTAATTTTGGGTTAAGATGTTTGCGCATATGGGTCAGGTTTGAAAAGTAAAAATGAATAGATGCCTTGTTGTTATTGTGCAATAAAGTGGGCAGGGTTGTTATGGTATCTGCTAAATGATCGCGTATGGCTCTTAGCATAATCTCCGCCTGAGTTTGGGGTACGTTTAAAATCAGTTGTTCCCATTGTTCTCCTAAAATCAACCCGGCCTGTATTTCGCCTATTTCATGCAAGATAATATTTTCAATTTCGTTATTGGTCATTTCTTCAAGCGCGCTATCAATATGGTTAAAGTCGTAACATTCAATGGCTTTTTTCATGGCATTGTCGGGCTTGTTCCATAACCACTGGTCGTAGCGTTCCCATATCATTCGTTTGATGGATTCTTTTCGAATAAAAATGTTGTTGCCTAAGGTCATGGCAGGCGGAGAAGTGAGGTCACGGGCATATTCGGTTGATGAAATATAAATCGTGTAATTACCTTGTGTTTCTTTTGCTTCGAGTTTGGCTAAAAAGAAATGCGGGGTTAATTTAGCGCCTAAGCCTGCACTGTAGACGAACCCCTGTTTGTTGAGTTCAGCATTAATTAATGTTGCATCAAAGGGATCAAACTCCTGACTGTTAAAACGGATTGGCTGGTAGGACTTTGATCCAACTTTATCCCATAATTTTTCACGTTCACGCAACCACTGGCCTACGTCGTCCATTTCTAGTTTTACTGAGGGGGATATTTGTTGTTCCCAGCGGTAGTATTCACGCATTTTTAGAAGGTAAATACAGAGGGTGTAATTGCCGGCATGATTTGCATCTGCTATATGGCAGTTATATTGAACAATATCACGCAGCTTATGTAATGTTTTAGAGCATATCGCGTCCATTAGTGCCTCATACAAGGTTGGTAACGGGAGCCATAACAAAGTAAAATACACCCTAAGCGTAGCATGCGTTTTAAACCAAAACCAGAACAGCAATATATTATCGAGGTATCCACGTGGTTAGACTTAAAATGAAATGGCATAAGCAAGACAAGTCGCATTCTATTGAAGAAGAAGCGGGTGTAATTGCGTATAACCTTTGGAAGGTAGCGATGGATGCTATTTTAAACCTCGAAAATGCAGATTACCAAACAGAAAGTAATAAACAGCGTTTAGAGTTAGTAGCAGATAATTTAATTTTTATGATCCATCTTGCTGACCGTATGACCATAGAATATTTTGACGAAGATGAGCGGGCGCGTTTTATCGGTGAACTCTCCAATAAATGTGGCAAACATTTAGCGGATAATTACCATGAGCTCTATGGAACAGGCAATTACAAGCAAGACTTTATTGATTTACTCAATAGCCGTGTTGCTGAATATGCCGAGTTTGACTTTAGTAATGACAATGGTCCGGGTTTTGCAATGAAACGTTACTATGGTGAGTATATTACCGGGATTATGGGGGAGAAATATAATAAGTGGGTAACATCCCAAATGATCGATATTGAAGTCCCGGCAATGTATCGCCACTTAAAGCGAATCATGAAGAATATTATTGATTAATATCAATAGGCTACGATTTAAACTTAATGCTATATCTTTTTCTTTTAAGGGACTTATCTGACTGCTTTACTGATGTTTCGACTTTTTATCAGCCACTTTCATTGCGTTAATTTTGTCGGCAAAACGTGAAATCGCCACAAATTTTTTGAACATTTTATTGGTTTGCTGTTCATGCTCACTTACCGTGGTTTTATCAATTGGTTCAAAAAAACAGGTGGGATCTTCGGCCATAATATCGCCACTTTCATAAAAAGCCATTGCACGGCAGCCACCGCAGGTAAATTGATAGCGACAGCGACCACATTTTCCCTTTAAATGGGTTCTGTCGAGAATTTTTTGGAATACTCCGCTGTCATCAATGATTTGCTGAAAAGTTTTCTCGCGCACATTGCCGCAGTTCACATCATCCAGCAGTATGCCGCAGGGCGAAACATCGCCTTCTGCATTCACCGCCAGCCAGGTGCCGCACCAGCAACCTATTGATGGGTTTTGTGGAACGGTTACATTGCTGATGCCGCTAGATACTTCATGATGGACTTCGGGAGAAAGGAAAAAAGGCGTGTAACTGATATAACCGTTGGCATGTTTACGCAAGGCAGGGTGGATGGTGTCCTGCATATTTTTTTTACTGAACTTAAGCTCATCCCAGTATTCTCGGCCGTAACCTCGTGCTGTATAGGGGGAGCGGTTGTAAGGGATATGATGGTCATCGAGCCACTGTAAAGTGTGCTCGATGGTTTTTAAATTATGCTGGCCGATGGCAACCACCACATTTTGTCGGATATCAAGTTCGTTACACAGTTCCAATACGGCAAGCGATTGTTCACAATCGGTATCACGGGTCCAGGAATTCTCATCCTCGATAGAATTAATGCCCACCGCAATGACCACGCTGCCGTTACTGGCCTCTTTAAGTTCCAGCAATTTTTCTCGCGTCATTTTTGAACCATTGGTGGTTATAACCGAGGAGTAACCGTAGTCTGTCGCAAGTTTTACGAGTTCGATAGCATCTTTGCGCAGTATAAATTCGCCACCACTCCAGGTTATTTTTTCAACCCCGATCTTATTGACTGTTTTGAAAATATGTTGCTCGATTTCCTTTAGGCTAAGCTCCTGTTTACGGCTTTTTTTGACGAGTTTTACATCGTTACTGCTTGCCATACACATGGGACAGGCATAATTGCATAACCGGGTTGCTTCAAAAAAAAGGTTTTTAAAAGTATAAGTGTTGGAAGAGGGCATCGGAGGTTCCTTGTTATGCAAAACGAACTGAAACTATCATTGGCATTCAAGCAAGGTGATGATGTACATCAATAAAATCGCTCTAAAATAATTTAGATGCTGATTATGCCAACACGTACTGCAAATATTACGGAATACGCAACTTTATCTAAACATTTATGGCCTGCATGCCGATACTTAGTCTAAGTACAAAAACCTGGAACATAAGGAAATGGCAACCCCAATGCCGACTAAAATACTGATAACCGATGACTCCAGCTTTGCGCGTAAGCAGCTGACGCGTGCCTTACCGCCTGAATGGGATGTGGATGTTCTAAATGCGGCCGATGGCAAAGAAGCCATTGATGTTTTGCTCAAAGATGCACCCAAAGTGATGTTTCTAGATTTGAATATGCCGGTAATGGACGGCTACGAAACTTTAGAAGCGATTATAAAACAAGATATTGAGGTGATCGTTATTGTGGTGTCTGGCGACATTCAACCCCTTGCTGTCGAGCGCGTGACAGAAATGGGTGCGCTGGTGTTTGTAAAAAAACCCATAAAAAAAGAGGAGTTGAGTGAAGTCCTTCGAAGCCACGCTATTTTTGATCTTAATGCAAAAGTGGTTGCGGCTAAGTCAACGAAAGCATTAACCACGCTGGCTTCTGAGACGGTTAAAACTGATACTCAGGAAGGCTATCAGGAAATTGCCAATGTAGCGATGGGGCGTGCGGCGGATTTGCTGGCCAAGCTTTTGGACTCGTTTGTTGTAATGCCTATTCCACTGGTGAATATGATTGAGGTGTCTGAATTACGCATGGCCATTCAGCAGGTGGATGACAATGATATGGTCTCCGGTGTTTGTCAGGGGTTTATTGGCGCCGGTATTGCCGGTGAAGCTCTGCTTATTTTTAACGAGGCCAGCTTTGAAGATATTGCCGATTTAATGAAATATGTTGGTGACATTGATGAAGCCGTGCAGGTGGAGCTGTTAATGGATATTGCCAATATTTTAATTGGTGCCTGTTTAAAAGGAATTGCTGAACAACTCGACATTAGCTTTAGTCAGGGGCACCCATTGGTGATTGGACGGCATGTTAAAGTGGATGAATTACTCGGCCAAAATGCGAGCCGCTGGAAAAAAACATTGACCATTGAAATGGGTTATAAAATTGAAGATAAAAATATCAGTTGTGATTTGCTCCTACTGTTTACCGAAGATTCAATTGAACCTTTAGATGAACTTGTTTCTTATTTAGTGGAATAAATAGCATGAGTGAAATTGATGTAAAAGATATACAGCGCTTACTAGGCATGTTGCGCGCTATTGATGTGGGTTTAATTGTGCTGGATGAAGACTTCACGATAAAAGTCTGGAATGATTTTATGACCAACCACAGTGGTATCCGTGGCGAGCATGTGATTGGCACGAATTTATTTGATCGTTTTAATGATTTACCCGAAAGCTGGCTAAGAAATAAAACGCGTTCGGTTTTTCAGTTGAACAACAGTGCGTTTACCACATGGGAACAGCGACCGTATTTGTTTAAGTTTAAAAACTACCGGCCGATTACCGGCACGGCCGATTTTATGTATCAAAATATTACCTTTTTACCATTAAGTTCAGCCGATGGCACGGTCGACCATATTGGTATTATTGTTTATGACGTAACGGATGCCGCGGTGGGGCGACTGGCGCTTGAACAAGCGAACAAGGAACTGGAAGAACTTCGAAAGTTAGATCACTGATGCTTTTGTTGTGTATGAATTTGTGGTTTTACCTCGCAAGAGCTTGTGGTTCTAACTTGCTAGAAAAAGATCAATCAACATCATAAGTACCCGTAAAGGAAAAAAACGGGTATTAAATAAGTGCTAGTAAAAAGAAGGGGAAACTGGCACTAAAAAAGGCAGATAGAGGACCCTCTATCTGCCTTTTTTATTAATGCTAAAGTGAGTAGCCCGGATGAAATGAAATGTAATCCGGGAACTAATGCATTAATGCTCCCGGATTTCGCTGTGCTACATCCAGGCTACATAATGCTAAAGCAAAAAGAACTTATTTAGTCCAGTTACCAAAGTTATCCTGGGTTTTTGCTTTACCATCTTCATAGCCCGCGCTATAAGCTTCGTTGACACGTTGCTCTTCGCGTTCCGGGTTTAATAGATATCCACCTTGCCATCCTTGAACATATTCTGGGTTTACGCCCATTTCTTCCATTTTAGTAACGGCATCATAATACTCTTGATTCATGAATTTCTCCTGTTAAATCAGCTGATTATCAAAAAAAGTTAAACTATAGTCTTACTTGATTCCAGCGAAGCGTGTATAGGCTTCACCCGAATCCAAGATTTTTCGTACCTTATCTGCCGAGGCAGATAAGGTTTCGGCTCCACCAGTTTTGGTTTTACTGGTATGAGCTAAAACAATGGCGCAGGAGTATACCAGACTGTCATAGGAAGCGCCTTTTTTTCCTTGCAGTGCGGCAACGCCTGCTTCTGCTGTTGCTGCAGCTGCAGCATCCACATCAAATTCTTTGCATTTATCATCTTTCCCCTCAGGTATTGACTCTGGAATGGGAACTGCACGTGTATTTTGTTCAATTCCGATACTGGTCGGGTCGAACGTTTGCGGGCTTTCTTCGCCATTATCGGTGTAACCAAAGACCTTATGCGATTGCTGAAGAGATGGTATTACACCGCCTTCAACGCCACGTACAATCATGCCGGAGTCAAAGCCGACAAAGCGAGCGAGCTCAGCATAAACAGGTGGGTAGGCCTTATGTACGTAACCGGTTAGTAAATGGGTATGCTTTTTTGCGCGTACTGGGCCAATCAGGACTTCAACGGTGGTTAACACCTGGCGTTTAATAATACGCTCTCTTAAATCTTTTAAATTGTATAAATCAGGCGCG
>QIKU01000251.1 GCA_003232015.1 Gammaproteobacteria bacterium | reverse complement strand
GCTACCATGAAAACTCACCACCCCTTTTAAGGGCTTGCCTCGCCTTGCCATTTCTAAAACGATTCCTCCACCAAAACAATAACCGATGGCGGCAATCTTGTTCGCATCGGTAAGCTTGTGACTGCTTAATTGCTTTATAGCCGCATCAAAACGTGCTTCGGCGACCTTCATATCCTTTTTGACCTGTCCAGCAAAACGCCCGGCATCTTTTGGGTGTTCCGCCAACTTGCCGTCACCATACATATCCAGCGCAAAAGCTATATAACCCAACGAGGCGAGTTGCCGTGCCCGACTGCGCGCATAGTCGTTATGCCCCCACCACTCATGCACCACCAGAATACCAGGACGTTTACCTTCCAGCTCATCATCGTAAACCAGATACCCGGTCAAGATAGTACCGTCCTGTTCATATTTAATTTCTGTATCAACGATACTGGCCTGGATCGAACCGACATAAGCGAACAAGATTACAAATAACAACAATTTGTGCATAAATCTACCCTCCAGATCGCAGCTGATTTTTACAATCGGTCTTCATACAAGTTGTATTCATAGTAGCGAGCAACGGGGAATATTGCGAATAATAATGACATTGTGCTTCGGCTTTGTTAATTACCATATGGTAATATTACTCGTGCGGAATGAGATAAACTCGTAAGTAAAATACACTCACGAATGCATTTAGTTAAAAACTAAATATGCCCGTTTAATTCAATTTTAAACAGAATTTGATATCTATACTGGCTAGCTAAACATGGAATTGCAGCATAGAATAAAGCCATGGCGGTTACAGACTCAAAAATAGACCACTTTAATCTCGCAGCCGGACGAATTTTAGCCCGAAAATATGAAGTCATATCCTTGCTGGGTGGCGGCTGGGAAGGCGAAGTTTATCTTGTGCGAGAAGTTGCAACCGGCATAGAACGGACCGCCAAACTGTTTTTTCCGCAACGTAATCCTCGTGACAAAGCCGTTAAATTTTATGCCAAGAAATTGCATAAACTACGTCATTGTCCGATCGTCATTCAATACAGTGCTCAAGATCAGATTACCGTAAAAGGTATCCCGGTGACCTTACTCATTTCGGAATACGTTGAAGGCGAATTACTAAGTCAATTCGTCAACCGACAACCGGGTAAACGCCTACAGCCTTATCAGGCTTTGCATGTTTTGCATGCGCTCGCCTGCGGCATGGAGGCCGTACACCGAATTGGTGAATATCACGGTGACCTGCATACCGACAATATTATTCTACAACGGTATGGATTGGGGTTTGATATGAAATTAGTTGACCTGTTTCAATCACCCTCGTCAAAACGTACCGCAATCCAGGATGATACCGTAGAGATGGTAAGAATTTTCCATGAGATATTAGGTGGGCAAAAGCATTACGCTAAACAAGCTAAGGCGGTAAAAGATATTATTAATGGCCAAAAACGAAGTCTTATCCTGAAGAAATTTCGCAGTGCGGCCCAGTTGCGTGAATATATTGAAACCATGCGTTGGTAAACCATAAGGGATAGAACTCTGACTCAAAATAACGGCTACACACAAACGGATTTAGATAAACCTATACGGCTGGATTTCGCCGGTGGCACTGCAGTATTGTATACTCATCGTTCACCGGATAAAGATACTGTCAATGAAGATTGTGCCGCATTAATTTCTTATGATTCTACTTCTGGAGTGTTAGTCATAGCCGATGGATTAGGTGGCCTGCCCAATGGTGAAACAGCGTCGAGAACCGCCATCGAATCCATTTCAAACTCGATAACAAAGGCCCGTTCAGCCAACATATCATTACGTGAAGCTATTCTGGATGGCATTGAAAAAGCCAATCAGCAAATTCTTAATCAATCCGGTGGTGCCGCAACGACGCTGGCGGCAATAGAAATTCAGGCAAATCAAGTACGCCCCTTTCATATCGGCGATTCTATGATTCTGGTCTGCGGTCAACGAGGCAAGATCAAACTGCAATCGATTGCGCATTCTCCTGTCGGATACGCCGTCGAGTCAGGCCTGCTTGATGAAGATGAAGCTATTCATCATGAAGAGCGCCACTTAATTTCTAATGTTGTGGGCGCGGAGGATATGAGCATAGAAATTGGTAGTCAGCGGGTACTCGATAAACATGATACCGTAATCGTTGCCAGTGACGGATTATTTGATAATCTATATTTGTCAGAGATTACTGATTTAATACGAAAAGGGGATTTAGAGTACGCCGCCAGGCAGTTAGTTACGCTGGCACAACACCGAATGCGTGAAAAAGCAGACAATCTCCCCTGTCATCCAGATGACCTGACCTTTATACTATTCAGACATCAATAAATACTCTTATCTCATGTCCATCCCGCTCCGTTGGCTAAAAAGCCTGTATCTCTTATCTACCGGTATCTTATATAGCATCAGCTTACTGGTATCTGCCAATCCTCTTGACCTTGTTTCTGAATTAGAGCTCAGTATTGAAGCCCATGATCAAACCGAAATGATCGTTTCGCATTACCCTGCACGGGGAGATACTTTGATCATCTGGGTTGGCTCAAGCTACAATTTTTCAGAACGTGCCTATAAAACGGCACATCGCTTAGCAAAAAACAATCTTGAAGTATGGCAGGTCGATTTCTCCGAAATTTTATTTGAGCCAAAAACTTCAAATTTTATGCGGAATTTGAATGCACAGTACGTTGCTGATCTTATTTCGGCGGCGCATCAGAAAACGAATAAAAAAATAGTCCTGCTGTCGCGGGCCTATGGTGCTATCCCGGTTATGCGTGGGGCAAGCTTATGGCAACAGCAAAATCCGTATAAGAAATACCTGTTGGGAGCCATTCTTTTCTCTCCAGACTTTTTTGAATCCATTCCGGAACTCGGCCTGCATCCAGAATATTTACCAATAACCCACCAAACCACCATACCCACTTTTATTTTTCAGGCTAAGCGACGGGGTTCAGCCTGGCAATTCCCGCGCTTATTAAAAGCATTATCAGAGTCAAACCAGCATATTTATTTCATGTATATGCCTGGGGTAGCTGGTATTTTTTATAATGAAGATAATGATCCCTTAGTAAGCAAAATGCTAAACCGCTTACCCAGATTAATTCCCGGTGTAATAAATCTTTTACAAAGTAACACCGATTTTTTACCCCCCACAAAATATCGTCCAGATAAAAAAATTCAATATAAGTCCCTGATGAATAACCGGATTAAAACATTCAAGGGAGAAAAAACACCTTTTCCCTTCATCCTAAAAGATAGCAATAACAATACCGTTGTGATGAATAACTTTAAGGGAAAAGTAACTGTAGTAAATTTCTGGGCTACATGGTGTCCACCTTGTGTGGAAGAGATCCCCTCGTTAAACCGACTTCGCCAAAAGATGAAAGACAAACCCTTTGAATTAATCTCGATTAACTATGCAGAAACATCTCAAACGATCGACCTTTTTTTAAAGCGCGTTAATGTTGAGTTCCCGGTATTACTGGATAAAGATGGGATGATATCTAAAAAATGGAATGTAGTTGCCTTTCCTTCCACATTTATCATTGGCCCCGATGGAAAAATTCACTATGGAGTGAACGCGGCTATTCAGTGGGACGCAGATGACGTCATTTCATTATTAAATTCTTTCTATTAATTTAACCCTTTTTTATTTTCCTGCACACTGCAAATTCATCATGCATATTGTATGACTACTTCACATGCATTCAACCATTAACATTGCTAAGCACATGAATCCATGTGAGTTCAGTTGTTGGCACAGTGTCTGCAATACAATAATTGTCGTACACAATAAGGAGACTAACATGAGAAATATAACCTACTTACTGAGTTTTATGATTTTTTCCATCTTTGCTGGTACTGCAGTAGCCGCGCAGAAAACACTGCCAGGCTGTATCAGCAAGAACTATGGTAATAAATCAATTAGTGCTAATCGTATAATACTAAGTACCCCGGACATTGCCGAGGACGGTTCGGTTGTTGGGGTCGGTATACGTAGTATTGAAGGTTTGAAGAAAGGAGAGTTCGTAAAAGAATTAAGCTTTTACAATGAATTCCGCAAGGAGCCAATTGCAACCTTTACTTTTTCGCAAAACACGAAAAGCACTAATCTGAAGACTCGTTTCCGTTTACGCGAAAGTAGCAACATCTATGCCGTTGCCAAACTTGATAGCGGCGAAATTATTGGCGGTCAAAGTTATATCAAAGTTACCATTGGGGGCTGTGGCGGAGGTGGCGCAGTAAATACGTCAGGCAACGCACCTCGTATTTGTAATAAATTATAACTATCCGATACAGATTATTAATATCGTGGTGCAGGGGCATTGCACATGAAATTAATTCCGTGCAGTGCCCTTTGTTAATTTATCGAGATCGTTACAATAATGGCAACAAACAACAGGATTACACTGTAGAAAATACTTGCAGCAATGTTACCGTTTTTTATCTCTTCGATAAAATCAATTTTTTTATAGAAAAAATGATCAATCATATACAACGTTGTTACACTGACGATCAGCGTAATAATAGCGTAACTTAAACTAATTAATAAATTTAATAGCGTTTGACTAAGAGTGGTGATTTCCATTTATTGACTCCTCGAAATAGATTGAATATCAAATGGTGCCTTAGGTTTTTTATCATATATTCCCACCGCATATGCCGTAATCGGTTCCAGAGTATTTGCCCCCAGCACACTGGCAGGATAATTCATAATATCTCGAACTACATAATATTTTGCCCCATGGATATTATAAAGATCATCCGCCCCAAATAGGTGCAACGTTTCATGGGCCTGAGCATAATTCATGAAGTTACCGCGTTTTGAAGATGGTGCTTCCATTAAATACACATATTCGGCACTTTCATTGCACTCATAAACACAACGTTGCGCGAATGAGCGTCCATCACGTGCAAGATGAAATAGTAGTATTGCCTGATCGGCCTGTTCATCTTTTTTAATTTTTTCTATAAATGACATAATATCATCAAAACCAAAATGCTCAGCAACCAGGCTAGCCACCTTACCCGCATGCTGGTTCTGGCTGTCAAAATCGCCAACCTGTAGCCTTTTTATGTACGGATTTTTATCGACTAAAAATATTCGCCGCGAAAAATGAATTTTAGATTCGTATTTTTTTGAATTTAATGTCAGCCATTGTTCAGCTATTGCCCAGTTGCTCAGTACAAAATCTCGTTTGCGTAGACTCCAGTTTTGCAAAGCACCGTCGGTTAAAAAAACATATACAACCGCAATCTTGCCATTTAATATTGCGGCGGGGCCGGTACGCGGTGTTGCACGGTAAATGGAATTTAGCATGCGCTCTTCATTGATATCATCAACCAGCAGGCGGTTTGCCGCCACCAGGCGATTAAGACGTTTCTTTTCGTCATTGTTACTGGCAAAGTTCAACGCAAATTTCCAGCTCTTGGCTGCCTCCAGATGTTGCCACAAGGAAGAATGAACATGCCCTTTTAGATAAAAAAACTGGTACGCCTGAAAATCATCAGAGTCAGGTAGATTAGCAAAATACTTATGCTCCGCATCAATAATAGCAAGCGCAGAGAGGTAATTTTGATCGGCTAAGGCCTGCTTTAATTTGACTATTACAGGGTGATCGGATTGTTCACGTTCCGTCTCTACCGGTATAATTTCCGCCTGTTGAATTTTTGACACCTCAGTAAGTGCCGTCGCGGCCAAGATAAAACCAATCCAGATGACGATAAAGACCAAAAATCGTTTCATAGCTAAAACTCAACACACCCTTAACTTCACCACTATCCTAGCATAAGCCTGCCACCATTCGCTGCCGAAATCAGTCTTAAGAATTGTCTTTTACCTGGCTATGCACATACAATACGGCCTATAGGAGCTTGAAATGAAACTGAATATTGAACAATTTCGGAATTGGCAGCATAAATCCATCACTCTGCTGGGCATGTCAGGGGTCGGTAAGACTCGACTGGCAGATTTGTTGCGTAAACACGACTGGTTTCATTTTTCAGGTGATTACCGTATTGGCACGCGCTATCTGGATGAACCCATCCTGGATAATATCAAAACTCAGGTGATGAAAATTCCTTTTTTGCGTGATCTCCTGCGTAACGATTCAATTTTTATATCCAATAATATCACCGTCGACAACCTTCAACCTGTGTCCAGTTTTCTCGGCAAACTCGGCAATCCTGATCACGATGGCCTACCACTGGCGGAGTTTAAACGCCGCCAAGCATTGCACCATCGGGCCGAGATCGAAGCGATGCGTGATGTACCAAGTTTTATTGATAAAGCTCAGAGCATTTACGGCTATCAGCATTTTATTAATGATGCTGGCGGCAGTGTCTGTGAACTGGACGATCCCAAAACTCTGGAGATCCTGGCTGAACATACCCTGCTTATCTATATCAAGGCCACCGAAAATGATGAACAGGAATTAATTCGTCGGGCAGAATCGGAGCCTAAACCACTTTATTACCGTGAAGCCTTTCTTGACGAACAACTTGAAGTATATCTTAAAGAGAAGCAGCTGCAATATGTCGCAATGATCGAACCCGATGATTTTGTGCGCTGGGTATTCCCTAAACTATTTAAAACTCGTATACCTCGCTATGAATCAATAGCAAAGCAATATGGCTATACTATTCACACCACTGATCTCTGGCAAATTGAAACGGCTGACGAGTTTCTACAATTGATCGAAAAAGCCTTATAGGTTCTGTAAATGCCGCTGGTTGCCCATTCAAAATTACCCAGTTTTTCTCGCCTGTTACAGGAAGGCGGGAATGTGCTCGCCAACAAAGATGCCTTATCGCAGGATATTCGCGAATTGCATATTGGCCTGTTAAACATGATGCCCGATGCCGCGCTCGAGGCTACCGAGCGGCAATTTTTCCGTCTTATCGGTGAAAGCAACCAGATTGCTCAATTTTACATTCATCCCTTTAGCATTCCCTGCCTTAAACGAAACGCAGCAGGACAGGCTCACGTGGATAACTATTATGAAAGTTTTCAGGAAATAAAGGCAGCCGGACTGGATGCCTTGATTATTACCGGTGCAAACGTAACTGAACCGAACTTATCGAATGAACCCTTCTGGCAACCCTTAATTGAAGTGATCGACTGGGCTTATGAAAACGTAACATCAACACTCTGCTCCTGTCTAGCAACACATGCTGTTTTAGAATTTCGCTATCAACAAAAGCGTCGTCCTTTAGGCTTTAAGCGCTGGGGCGTTTATCCACATAATGTGGTACAACGTAAACATCCACTCGTCACAGGTGTAAACACACAGTTTGACGTTCCCCATTCACGCTTCAATCAAATTGACCGGCAACAGTTCCTGGATTCTAATCTACATATATTAGTAGAAAGTGAACAAGCCGATGTGCATTTAGCTGTAAGTGAAGATCAATTTCGTCTGATTTTTTTCCAGGGCCACCCAGAATACGACTCAATTAGCTTACTAAAAGAATACAAACGTGAAGTCCTGAATTATTTCAATAGTGTCATAAGTGATTACCCTCCCTTCCCTGAGAATTATCTTAGTGTTCAGGCACAGGCGATTTTAAATGAATTCCAGGAACAAGTAACTTTGGCCAGACTAAATAAGCAAAGCCTGCCTGAGTTTCCTGAAACGATAATTGAACCTCATATAAATAATACCTGGCATGACAGCGCAGAAGCTATTATTAATAATTGGTTAGGACAAGTGTATCTTTTAACACACGTAGAAAGAGACAAACCTTTTCAAGACGGCATTGATATAAACAACCCTCTTAATCTACAAGACTTATAAACACGTATATCCACAATAACGTAAGAAAAATAATGCTGACTAAAAATATGTTTCTACGCTGCCGAACCTTATTACTATTTATATGTATCAGAGCATGGATAGCACGAGTGATAACATAACCATAGGCCAGAGTAATCGTCACCACATCGACTACTTTCAATATGTAGGCCAGTATGACGATCACATAAAACAACACTGGCGTTTCATATAAATTTTCGTAGTGCTGAGTTATCTGAACCAGATAATCAGGTAATCAGGTAATCAGGTAATTTTGCACCCCGGTTAAGCTTAAAATAACCGGGATGCAATTTATCTTTTAAGACCGCCCGAAAACGCAATTGCAACATGCGCATTCCAATGATAACCGTTAATAAAAACATGCATAGCAAAGAATAAAGAATTATCCTCGACTCCATTGGTATACCCTCTAATATATTTTATTCATAAATAACTACATTATTGTCATCCAGTCGCTTTTTGAGATCCAGCAGATTTTTATCCAATTTAGTCATTACATTTCTATTATATTTATCAATTTCTTTACGCAATTTCTTTGCTAATAGCAGGACATTAATGCCACCAGATCTTTTCTTATCAAGCAAATAATCTATTCGATCATAATATTGCAGTGTGCCATTTAAAATCACATTTGGTGTTTTTAATGTATTTGATTGTTCTTTCATAGTTTCCAATACATAGGTTTGAAATGAAGGATAATTACTGCGATGAAAAGAGCCGATTTTATTAATGGTCACAATAAATTTTTCAGCAATAGTAATATTGTAACGAACTTCATCACGTAAATTAGCGCGCAAATAATAATTATCACGATCTGACGATAGCGCATCAAATTTAACGGCCGTCTTCAAGCCTGAATGTGCGGCTAAATAGACCCCTAAAACGGTTGAAATCATGACCAGTAAATGGCCGACCCAAAACTCGCGAGTTAAACCACCGACCACCTTATGCATTCCCGCCAATCGTTTTACACGCATGAGTATACTTTGAAAAAACATGTTGCCTCCCCTTTATCACTTTTCTATATAAAATCCTGTTAGTCTTTATGCTCTATTATAACCATTCCAGTTATAAACAGCACTCAAATAAAAACCCAGAGGGTATTCAAACGTAAGACTCATATATGCGGGTTAAAACTGGGAGGGGTTACACATAACGATGAGCATCCCTGATAGTCCAGCATAAACAAGAAATATACTGTTCAGGCGAATTTTATACTTTTTCATTCTATAATTTTGAGATGGCGATTATCTATAAAACATTTCCCACTCTAATTTATCATTCAGGCAGGCAGTGACATCAGTATTTATTTTTTCTTCTCCATCAATCCTGACGACATTGTTTATGACACGGCATTCGTCACCGCCAATCAACTTAACTTCTTTTATTGTCACCGTGCCGTCATTACCACTATCGGAATTATTCCAGTTACGTGATTCGCCTAGTTTCCCAGCGGCCAGAATCGCCACGGCCGTTCGAGCGGCCATGTTCTCATCACCTTCAGTTAATCCTTTAATTTTTTCAGCCGACGCTCCAAACATAGACCGTCCAAGACCACCAATTAGATTAAAGGGAGCTTTAAGTATGCCGGTAATCACCCCGGTAATCGCACCCTCGCTTGCGCGCCTACCCGCCTTACTGGCCGCGCCAATCATTCGTTCCCCCTGCGCCAGCATGGGCGGAATAGCTTCGCGTGTACGCTTCACTTCCTTCAGCACATCCGGAACGATAATTCGAACTGCCTTAGCCTCGGCAAGCAGCACTGGAATCTGCTCTCGAACCTCTTTAACTTCGGTAAGAACGGCGGGAAGTTGTTCTCGCACGAGTTTCACCTCGTCCAGTACCGGCGAGATTAATTTACGTATTTCTTTGACTTCTTTTAATACCGACGGGATTTGCGCACGAATCTCCCCTATTTCAATTAGCACAGGTTCAATCTTTTCGCTGGTTGTTTCCACACTCGATAGTATTTCAGGGATCTGTGTAGCTACGCGAGAAAATTCTAACGCAAAGTAGACAAGTGCCGCGGCCAGACTAAATTGACTAATGGCCAATATATAACTAACTTTGTTGTATTTTTCCATCATATTTTGAATTCGACTATGAAGTTAAATTTATTTTCAGCCGATACTATTTTACTCATTGCTCGCCCCCTTTTCAGCTTCGTTTAATCCACAATAACGATGTGTCATAAATACGTTACAACCGACCACGCCGTGTTATTTTGGTAGTATACTTACCCACTTTAACCCGCTACAGCACAAACACAAGCCCAAACATTCTAAAAAGTCTCTGCTAACAGGAAAATCATCAAACCAGAACGCATGTATTGAACTGTACAAGAGATAATCATGCAATGTGCGCAAAACAACTACTAGCCATTTTCACGCTTACGTCAGGGTTGTACTACTTGCTCCAACCCTGATATCGTAATATCTTTGTTTGACCTGATACAGGCATACACTGACTTAATATGACATGATTGATAGCATGATTTCGCGTATTTTAACTATTTTGATTCTGACTCCTGTCTGGATCTGGGGAAGTCTGTCCATCGCGTATGCTGGACCGGACTCATCGGTCATTCGTATTAGCATATTGGTATTGTTTATCATTGCAGCGCCTATCGCCTTCTATTTTACCCATACCCTCTGGCTGGCAATGATTCCACTTGCTATATTGTTTTTTGTCTTACTGGTTTGGTGGGGCACGTTAAGCCCGAGTAACGATAAAGACTGGGCCGTCGAGGTCGCCAATATTCCATACGGTCTAATTAAGGACAACCACCTGACTTTACACAATGTTCGTAACTTCGATTACCAGACAAAAACCGACTTCACCGAAAAATGGGAAACACGGCAGTATGATCTAGCTCAGATCACGTCACTTGATTTGTTTTTATCCTATTGGGGGTCGCCGCATATGGCCCATACGATATTAAGCTGGGGATTTTCCAATGGTGATTACCTTGCGGTATCGATAGAGACCCGCAAAGACAAGACACAACAATACTCTGCGCTTAAAGGTTTCTTTAAACAATACACATTGGCATATGTCGCTGCCGATGAGCGTGATTTGATTCATCTACGTACAAATATTCGCAAAGAAGAAGTTTATGTCTATCGCCTCCAGGGTCTGGATAAAGAGCGCATGCAAGCCTTGTTGGGCAGTTATGTCGCGCACATGAATCGTCTGGTAAAAAAACCGGAGTTTTATCACGCCTTGAGTATGAACTGCACTTCGACGATTCAACTACATAACGAGGCCAACCCCGATCGACTGCCGTTTGACTGGCGCCTGGTGGTCAATGGACACATTGACGAAATGTTATATGACTATGCCGCCATTCGAGCGGATATTCCGTTCGCACAACTTAGAAAACAAAGCCGCATTGATCTTGAGATGCAGAAGACCGATAAGACAGACTATTCGGCCAAGATACGATATGTGACAAAAATTTCAGGATCTTAGATTCTTCACGAAAAACCTGGCTCAGAATACTAATTTACTAATCTCTCCTGCAATTTTCTGACTTAGTTTCTCAAGCGCCCTGCTTTGGCCTGCGACAATTTTCTCATACGTTATACTGTCAAGTTTCTGACTGTAATTAAATTTTCTCACGACTTCTATTTTTTTATTTTCTGCCAGATTCAAAATCGCCCAATGCGCACTCAGGTTTACGTTGCCACTGGAATCGGTTTCAAACTGATGAACCTCCAGCATGATCTGATAGCGCACATTCATTGCGCGCTTCCATGGATATTCTATAGCATAACTTGATGTCAATAAACGCGTTAGATTGATTCGTAGCACTCTTGAGAAATTTTGTTCCAATGATTCAGCCCAACGATTAAAGTCATCTACCAGTACCTTATTACTACCTGAAAAACGAACTATCGGTGATCGGTTGAGATACTTGGGAAATTTTATCGGACCAACGCCTATTATATGTATTTTTTCGGTATGCGGTATCGAAGCAGGTTCGGGATCCTGAATTGGACTTAGTAAATAATATTGGGATGGCGTTGTCGTTGTACATCCAGTTATGCTGAGTATATATAAAAGGAGCAAATAGAAACCCACGTTTTTGTTGAATGACAATAACCCTGTTCTCATTTTAATTTCCCCCAGCGGATTTACCGCGAATGATGGCTTCTGGTTGTTGCTCTAGCGTATCGGCCAGAGTACGTACCGAACGTGCAGCACTTGCCAATTCGTTTAACGCATCCAGTAATGAATTCATTAATTGTGAATCTTCTCGTAGCACACCATCGGTGGTCTTTAATGTTTTCTCAACTGCAGTCAATGATTGATCAACTTGTTTAAAGCTTTTTTCAGCCTGAGTTAAAGTACGTTTAAGATTGACGGAAATGATTGCTGTTTCGGTGCTAAGTTGTTTAGCCAGTAGCGCATAATCTTTTGACGTCTGATTTATCGACTTGACTGTTTCAAGAATAACCGGGTCGGACATTATTCTATCAATGCTGGCCATCGTCGAAGCTATATTATTTAACACCTTGGAGATTGGGTATTTTTCAAGAGTTTGGGTTATCTCCTGCATCGCGGTGATGCTGGTAGGAATCTCTTTTTCTGTGCCATCACCCCGCAATTTATAGCTGGAATCCGGATCGAATTCCAGTTCGATAAATAACTGGCCTGTTAATAAGCTCTGTAGTTTTAACTGTGCGCGCAAACCATTTTCGATCATATGACTTGTATCGAAAAATATCTCGCTAGCTTTAACCGTTTTATCCTGTAATTTAATCAGGTAGCTGCTCCGATCAATCTCCGCCTCGACCGGCACCTCAATAACTCCCGTGTGTTTATTCACGATTAGTTTGATACCGGTAACCGTGCCAATTTTTACACCGCGAAACTTGACCGGCGCACCAATGTTTAGCCCAGTTACCGAGCCTTCGAAATACATGATCACCTTTATTTCTTTTTTAAATAATATTTTACTGCTTAGTAACAGGATCAAAACGGTAATAATGATAATAGCACCAACGATAAACGCACCGATGGCTGTGGGATTAGCTTTTTTGCTCATGTTTCCCCCGGTTTAAGAATTCGCATACCTTTGCCTGTGTGCAATCGGTTCGCAGTTTATTAGGATCGCCTGTGGCGATCATGGTTTTGGTTTCAGCATCCAGAAAAACCGAATTGTTACCAATGTCAAAAATACTGGCGAGTTCGTGGGTAACCACCACCACCGTTGTTTTCAAGCTATCGCGTAGTTCCAGTATCAGTTCATCCAGCCTGCGGGCACTAATTGGATCCAGCCCCGCTGAGGGCTCATCGAAAAATAATATTTCCGGGTCTAATGCCATGGCACGTGCCAGGCCAGCACGTTTTTGCATGCCGCCACTGATTTCGGCTGGATAAAATTCTTCGTAACCGGCCAGCCCCACCAGCGCCAATTTGTAGGCAACCACTTCGTTTATCTGCTTTGCGCTTAAGTCGGTATATTCCTCAATCGGTAAAGCGATATTTTCGGCCAATGTCTGCGAGCTCCATAGTGCCCCGCTTTGAAATAGAACTCCAAAACGATGCTTTAATTGATCCTGTATTTCAAACGGCGAAGTCCAGAAATTGACACCATCAAATTCAATATCGCCTGTAGCAGGTTCTTTTAAACCAATCAGCAATTTTAGCAAAGTACTTTTACCACAACCACTGCCACCCATAATAATAAAAATATCTTCATGATTAATGTCAAAGCTTAAATTGCGCTGGATAACAAAATCACCATAGGCCATAGTGATATCACGCAACTTTATATGCACACGGTCTGAAGATGTTTGCTGTGCGTTAGCGATCATATTTAATACCTGTTACTCATTCGTTATGCGCCAATTAAATTCCAAGTGCCTGAAAAATGATGGTTAATATCGAAGCCGCCACCACGATTAATACTATGCTGGTCACGACAGCTGAGGTTGTGGCTTCACCGACGGCCGAGGCACTACGGCCACATTGCATGCCTCGCAAACAACCGGCAAAGGCGATCAATACACCATAAACAGATGCCTTGCTCAAACCAACCAGAATCTGCCGCATGTCCAGGGCACGCAGGGTTTGATTGTAATATTCATATACGGTCACATCAAAAGCCGATACGGCAATGACCATACCGGCGATTATACCTACGATACTGCCATACAGGGTAAGCAGCGGCACCATTATGATCAGGGCCAGCATGCGAGGCAAAACCAGATACTCCATCGGTGAAATGCCTAATGTTTTTAGTGCATCGATTTCTTCATTAACCTGCATAGTACCCAGCCGGGCGGCAAAGGCCGCACCAGATCGACCCGCCATAATGATTCCTGTCATTAATCCGGCCATTTCTCGAACCATACCAATACCAACCAGATCCGCGATGAATATTTGTGCTCCAAACTGTTGTAATTGCACGGCGCCCATATAGGCAAGGATCAACCCAACCAGAAAACTGATCAGGCTCACAATCGGGAGAGCGTTAGGGCCAACCTCCTGAATAATCAAAAACAGATCGGAGCGTTTGTATTGTGCCTTGCCCTTAAAAAATTGAATAAAGGCCAACGTGGCTTCACCGAGAAAGTGCAATGCGGCCGGTACACCACTGATAAAGTCGATGCTGGCCTGGCCGATTTTTTCCAGTCTACCTGTGGACTGCTGATCACGACCTGTGTCTACCGCCTGTGGTACGGCCGTGGCCAACGTTAGCAGACGACGCACGCCTTCCGGCAAACCGGACAGATCGATATTTATACCGGAGGTTTTTGTTATCGCAATCACACTCAGTAAAAAAATACAAAAACCGGTATCCCAATGACTGACATGCAGCGAGTCAAAATCAAGTTTTTGAACATCAGGGTGATCATTAAGATAGGCGTAAAGGCCGTCAGCATCCGGCAGACTATTTTTTAACCGCCAGTCACCCTCAGGTATTATAATCAGCGTCGTAATATCCATTGGCTTAATCGATAACGACCAGTTTTTACTATCGGATAACGTCACCTGATTTTCAGCTTTGATATCCCTGTCCCCGTAAAATAGCGTCAAGCAACAGTGTAATGGCTGATGACCATAAATGGCAATTCCAGCGAATTGAAATTTCTGTTTTTATAGACGATAGATAACTTATTAGAAATTTCAAATGCCATCATTGAATATCCGTCACTCTCAACAAAGTCATTATAAGCCTGAATCGTCTTTGCAGTATCATCAAGTCACTTTTGTCTTTGCTTTATTTTCTCAATTACCTAAACCATGTATTTTCAACCCATAACGGAAAAAAATTCGGTACACACCTTAATAACACGCAAGCCGTTATCTATTTGAATGCCGCACTGGTTTTTCAACGGGTGAGGGCTAGCTCCCCTTGGCTAGTTGTTGAAGAATAGTACCCGCCGTAGCTCCTAATCCATACTGGCTTTCAGATATCACGCTTATAATTGTCCTAATTTTGATATATTTATCAAATATATCGATAAAATATCAATTATTGTTTTATATATCATCATTATTATTTGCGCTATTTGTCAATTTTACTATAATGTAAGGTACATTTATGACGTAACTATCAAAATATGGATAACATTGAGCTGATTAATGAGATTATTGCCGCGGCAAAGAGCAATAATATTAGCCAGGGCGAACTGGCTGCCCGCGCCGGAATCCGCCAGGAAACTCTGTCTCGAGCCAAAAAGAATCCCAACCTGAGTTTAAAAACCTTTGCAGATCTGGCACGTATCGCCGGTCTGCAGATCAAACTAATACCGGATAACCCAGTGGTCGAGCAGATTAACGATGGCACCCTGTTTCCATCATGAGTACGGATCGCGAAGCCGTCATCTGGACCCGACTGGGCGGCGAACCCACACGCATGGGTCGCCTGTATCTAACCGATAAAGAGTGCCGCTTTACTTACGATGATCAATATCTGGAAAAAGATCAACCCGGGCTGGGTCTAGTTTATGCACCCAAATATTACGGCAAAACCACCATCAGCCGGGAACGTGGAAATCGGTTTGATCTGCTGCCACCCTTGCAATCGCTGATCCCACCGAAAGAAAATGATAATTTTCAACGCAATCTGGCACTAAAATATCTCGAATCAAAAGGCAAAAAGGAATTGAGTGGTTTTGATGCCGACTGGGAAATTATAAAGGCATCCGGCCATGGCGGAATCGGTCACCTCGATCTATTTGAAAGTGATGAGTTGGCCACACACTGGTATCAACATCCCCCCCAACATCGATTAACGGCCGTATCAGACGAATTGAGTTTTTCATTAAAAGAATTCATGACCTGGTTTGAAGACGATATTGAGTTGCTCATCCAGACCGTCGGGCCAACGCCCAGTGTCGGTGGCGCAATCCCCAAGTTGCTGGTTTCCATTCCCTCCTCTGGCTGGGATGGTCGAATTGGTTTGCCGACAAGACAAAAAACACCCGGGGTGATCGACGTCGTACTTAAGTTCGAACAAAACAATCGCTATCCGGGTATCATCGAACTCGAATCATTGGCACTGGATGTTCATCGCGAAGCAGGATTTAAGGTGCCACGCCACTGGAATTGTAACTTCAAAGGCATGCCGGCCATTGCCATTGAGCGTTTTGACCGCGATGAAAACAATACACCGTTGTACACTGAAACGCTTTATTCGATACTCGCATCCGGTGCACCGCTGAATAATAATTTTGATTATCAATACGATCTCATCGCCCAGGCGATTGACCAGTCAGCGGTTCGAATCGTCAGTGATGCAGCAACGGCGAAGAGACATCTGTTTCAGCGTTTAATACTGGCCTTGCTGACCGGTAATGGCGATTTACATTTAGAAAATCTGTCAATATATGATCAGCATGATAAACGTAATTTTACCCCGATCTATGATCCCACCCCGATGCGCGCTTATTCACAACATGATATGTTGAGCGTTATGCCATTTGGTCAATACGGTGAGTTAGTCGAAAAACAGGAAAATCCGATAAACCTCCCTCAAGCGGTTGAACGCTTTGCCCGTCATTGCGGTATATCAAATGGTCATTACCATGAGCTCGTCGACGAGCTACTTGAAAGCAGTAAACACTTTGCTGAGCGCGTGCGTGAATTAAAAACCGTGCCGGATGATAATAAAACACGACTAATCGCAAGAGTAATCGAGGTGCGGAAAAAACTGAAAAAATAATCGCTAACGAACAAAAACAGGTAAAGAATCTTAATGTATTAGTCTTACATTACCTGGCAGGACGAAGATCCTTAAGCGATTAACTCCATAAGGATGATCGAGCTATATGTTCGACAGAACCTTAACCATCGCGACCATCAATTCGAACACTGCATAACATTGGAGCATAAACCAAAACAAAAATAGCAAATGCAGTCATCCACAGTACCTGAGATATTCCGATCCAGTAAATATAAAATTCCATACTCAATAATGGAAACAAAACGCGCACGACAACAGCGGCTAATAATGCCACAAAGCTCCAGAATACCCAGGGTGACGGTTCAGCAACATTACGGCCGGTATGCCCCAGAGAAACACGTGACATCATGCCGAGGGTCAACAGACCGATCCCGCCCATAGTGAAAGCATGCACGGATAAGAAAGGAGAAATTCCAGCCGTGTTCGCCCAGGCCTTTAACGCAAATCCCAGAATAAACGAGATGTAAGCCACTATCAGAACCCACACCAGAGGTTTGTTCCAGATTTTATGAGTATACCATCCAGATAATCGCACAACATGCAACAAGGTCAATACGCTTGCAAAGACAGCGGTTAGATTTATAAAGTCAGTAAATACATCACTTATCCATAAACATACCAATAGAATTAGACTGAAGTAATCGATCCAGAGATAATTTTTTAATGTTACTTCACCATCAACGCCATTTTTAATAAACATCGGCATCACTCTGCGCATCATCATCAGGGCCAGTGCGATAAGAATATATAAAGCTGAATATAAACCCCACTGCACACCATCACCAATCAAGCCGGTAAGACCTGCATAAAAAACAAGATCACACAGAACCAGTGCAACCAATAGTGCAATAATGCCGAGCTGCTTATATTGTTTAACCTTCAGCACAGGACGTAAACATGCCAGCGTCAGTAAGAATAAAAAACTCACATTAACGGCGCCAACAATTTCTATCGGTACCATCAGGCCCGTAAGTGCCCCGCTAAACGGTAAGAACCGAGCTAGCAACCATAATACAAATAAAAAAGCCAATGCTTTGCCACGTAACACTTCTATCCCGGTCCAGTTTTTTATTGCCGTGAGCAAAAAACCGGCCACCACCGCCATAACATAACCAAACAGCATTTCATGGCCATGCCATAAGACTGTCGATATCCCCAAAAAGGTAAACTGGATTGAATACACATAACTGGCCATCCATAGTGCCATTGCCAGGATGCCGAAAATACCCGCCGCTAAAAAGAAAGGCCTGAAACCTAAACGTAATATCGGTAGGCCATAATTCGACTGTTTTGAATCAACTACTCCGTCTTCGATGTTTAACATAATATTTTAATATATTTTCTGACTGTAAATATGAATGTTAGTATACCATTCACCTGGATGATAAACTCAACACAAATTTCTGTTAGCTACATTTGCGCGAAGAATCTAAATAGTTTTTCCAAATACCCGAACACTTAAAGGAATTTCAAAGTCGACGGATATCTGGATCACCTATTTAGATCTAACGAGATAATGCCAACGTAATAATAACCATTCCGGGAAAATAACCAAATCAGCCCAATTACTAGAACAACCTCAAGATACAAACTTAATCAAATATTTTAGCCCGATTATGCGCTAAAGAAAAATTAAGCTCCGGTCCTTTCGGAACCAGTTTCGTTGGGTTTACGCTAGTATGACTGTAGTAGTAATGTTGCTTGATGTACTCAATATCAACTGTCTCGGCAATACCCGGAATTTGATATAGCTCCCTGAGGTAATTTGACAAGCTAGGATAATCATTAATCCGTTTCAGATTGCACTTGAAATGGCCTACATAAACAGCATCAAACCGAACAAGGGTTGTGAATAAACGCCAGTCTGACTCGGTAATATGCTCGCCAAGCAAATATCGTTGCCTGGATAATATAGTTTCAACGTTTTGCAATTCCGAAAACAACCGATCAAATGCCCTTTCGTAAGCCGCCTGTGTTCTGGAAAAACCACACCGATATACACCATTATTGATATTATTGTAAATCGGACGATTTACGATATTAATCTGTTGGCGTAGTTCTTCAGGATAAAAATCCGTCTTTACGTCGGTGAAATTATTAAAGGCAGAATTTAGCATACGAATGATTTCAGAAGATTCATTATTGACGATAGTATTTCGCTTTTTATCCCAGAGTACCGGCACAGTAATCTGACCAGTAAATTTATTGTCCGCTTTAGTGTAAAGTTCGTGTAAGAATCGATAACCATATAGCTGATCAACATATTTACCTTGCACAGCAAAAGTCCAGCCTTGTTCCATCATATGCGCTTCGACGATGGATAATCCTATAACGTCCTCGAGTTTTTTTAGCTTCCGAAAAATAACCGTGCGATGCGCCCAGGGACAGGCATTTGAAACATACAAGTGATAACGATCCGGTTCAGCAATAAAATCTCCTTCACCCGTAGAACCAGGATGCCCATCTACTGTGATCCAGTTACGAAATATCGACTCCATTCGTTTGAAATCGCCATTAACAATTTCTTTACCCAACCAGTCATCGACTAACTTACCTTTGATCAGCATACCCATGGTCAATTCCTGAGTTAATATTTACACTATAGCCAAGCATGATAAAGCTTAAACTCTCTGCGTACCGCTCCCTAAAATTTATAGCTCACCGCCACAATCAATTGTATGTCATCTTTTTCCGGCACGGTTAGATTGGCTACGGGTTGTGGATCAGCAATCCGATCCCAAACAAAAGATACATCAAGACTCATCCTCCCCGTGATACCCGATGAGAGCGTGGTAATCAAATGGTGTATATAAGTTCCCGAACTTTCATCAACCAGTTGAAAGCTAAAATCAAACAAGTATTTCATCGTGGTAGTTAATTTAGTATTGTATTTAGTTCCGAATTCTAAAAAGGTGGATACATTGTCAATCTCTTCACCGGGGCCAACTGACACAAAACGTTTATACAGGGCGCCCAGGCCGCCCGAAATTTCCCATTCTGTTTTTGACGTGCGTATCAGATCATAACCAAAGGATGAGCCTAATGATACCTGAGTGTCGATATTCTTGAATGTGTCACGATGATATTCGACCGAATATACTCGCCAGAAAAACTTACGATTTAAAAACGAATCATAATATGAGTTAAGACGATGATTATTCGATGTTTCGACACCTTGTGCTTTACTAAAATTTCCGACATAACCTAACAACAGGCGTGATTTTGCCGTTCGTCGTTGAGCACTTGCGGTAATATTGCTATCAGTTATATCGCTATTACCCTTTTTTACATTGGCTCCAAAAGAAATTCTACCGGTCCAATAATCAGACTCATGGCTAGTGCTTTTGGCAATAGAAATGATCTGGTAACGTTGATACGAAAATACCTTTGTCCCATCAACTATTCGTACGCTATCATCTAATAGTTGTAACTTGCCTATAACGGTGATGATGGACTGTTCCCCACCAATCTCAACCCGAATACTCATAGACCGAGCACTGCGTAATTGTTTTATATCAGCCCATTTTATTGTCAACAAGTTAAGTTTTTTACTCTTAAATTCAACTGAAAAGCTGTAAAGCGAGATGAGTTCCCCCTTAAGCCATTCACCGGATACCAACTGTAACCAGTCGTACTTATCATCCTGTGGTAGTTCAATACGCATCTCCATTTCTTTTTTCGCTTTGGTTTGCGTATCTTCGCTCTCAATTTCTTTGTCCAGGTTCTCCGTCAATAAGAGTGGCGCAGTAGCTGCCAGCTCTACCGTGCTTACCTCACCAGTTAAGCTCTCAACCAAACTATCCGCATTGTTATTTGTGGCGGAGTTAACGACCTGAGTTGATTCTTCAAGCAGAACCTCTACGGCGATAAGATTAGCGGAGAGAACTGAGCTCAGGATAAACACCATGCTGAAGCGCATCCCCAAATATAATTTAAATTTACTCATTATAATTTTTATAAAAATGATAGGTTAGTGAAATTCAGGCTAGAGTATAACGGATTGACGGCCCATGATTCTATGACAATTCTGTATCCCATTTGATTACTCATTCTAAAACTAATATCGTAACAGGGTAAGCAGATCAGGGTAATTTGGACATTTCAAAAAGCCGCACAGTGCTATTATTTCACAACCCATTCTGGCCACATACTATATATTCGAGCATAGACTCCAGGATGAACCTCATTTTAAAAAAA
>QIKU01000125.1 GCA_003232015.1 Gammaproteobacteria bacterium | reverse complement strand
TTCGAAATACGTTAGTTCAATATTTTTTAGCTCGATTGCTGGGCGAATTAAATTACCTCTGTTCTTGGTAGCATAATCATCTGGTGAATTAGTATTAAAAATATAAACCGCAAAAAGAATTGGTGCAACAAACAGTGAAAATAACAACAGCATGGTTATTTTGTTTTTTCTAACTTGTGCTGCATCAGGAAATTGATTACCTGACATTGACTCAGATTGCGGCGTTTTTTGTTTATTCTCTGACATGATTCTTTTCACTGCTAGGCAGCTTTCCCCCGATTTAATCTAATGCTTGAACTGGCATATATCAATAATACAACAAAGGCCATAGTAAACCATTGTGCAGCATAACTCTCGCTCTTCTCTGGTGACGAAGTAACAACCTTCCAGTTCCGTACAAAACCTGTTTTATCTTCTGGAGCCAGTCGTAAAATAAATGGATACAGGTCTATTTTAAGTGCTTCTTTTATTGCCGTAAAATCAATATTTTGAATAACAACAGGGAAGCGTTGATTATCAATTTTAACATTATCTACCGCAAAAAAGTTCTTTGACGGCACATATCCCAGGCCTTTTAACGTTATTTTTTCACTGGTGGTTGTAAAATCAGGTAGATCCGCACGGTAGCGCTTCCCTTTCAGCCAGCCACGGTTTACTAAAATAATGCGGCCGGAATTTTCAACAACAAAGGGCGTAATAACATAATAGCCAACCTGTGACTGATGCACTCTATTATCAATTAAAAAGCTGTGTTGGGTATCATAGCGCCCCCTTACCTTAAATTTCTGGTACATGGCATCAACAGCTTCGATTATCCCTGAGCTAGTAGCAGCTGTTAATAGTATCGCCTTTTGCTCCGAACGGGCAGTAAAATTATCAAGTTGTTGTTGTTTAAGTTCAGCACGATCCAACTGCCAGAAACCAAGTGACATTAAAATAGGCAATACAATAAGCGTTGCAATACTCGGTGCTAATTTTGGTTTAAATTGAATCGCCATAATAAATGTGCTTTGCCAAAGCCTGCCGCTAAGTTAGAATATCTAATATAAATTTTAGCTAACCTCCGGGTTCGCTTATCGGAGATAGACTATGGTTGTTAAAAGTTTAATTGTACTTGTTTTCTTGTTCATTGTATTCAGCTTGTTCTTTGCATTATATACAATGGCAAAAGATAAAAGCAAAACCCACCGAACGGTTAAAGCTTTAACCATACGCATTGTAGCCTCAATTGCCCTACTTATTTTTTTGCTTATTATGTATAAACTCGGATACATATCACCCCATAATTTTTAGTGTCTCTTAGTTGCTTCGCAACTTAGAGACACTTATGCAGCACATACCGTGTATGTGATGCCTACCTCCTTACCTGTTTCACAACTTAGAGACACTTATGTCGAGCGAGCAAAGCGAGCGAGACTTTAGCAGGATAGGCATAACCTCTAAACAAAGCCTAATCTAATTATATAGCACTGGATTCCTCAGCAATCGCTCCTCAATAACGGCTCCCGCATTATTCTACTTGCGAGCATCCCAACCCTAATGCATTGTCCCTACATATGCTTGCGCCTCCGCAGGAAGGCATAATTACAGCACTTTTATAAAGCCCTAAACACAGAAAGGCGGAGCAAAGCTCCGCCTTTCCGTGGCTTATATCGGTTATATCAACCAATACACAAAGATAAACAAGCCCAACCAAACTACATCTACAAAATGCCAGTACCAGGCGGCAGCTTCAAATGCAAAATGATGCTCCGCTGTAAAATGGCCTTTCATTGCACGCACCAGCATAACAATCAACATCGTTGCACCAACAAATACGTGGAAACCATGGAAGCCAGTCAACATAAAGAAGGTTGTACCATATGCACCTGTTGTTAATTTAAGGTTCAGGTCATTGTAGGCATGCCCATACTCATAAACCTGAAAGCTTAAGAACACAACACCTAGTACAACGGTTAAAAACAAACCTAATACTAACTGGCTATTTTTACCTGCTTTTAAAGCATGGTGTGCCCAGGTTAATGTTACACCTGAAGTCAATAAAATAATGGTATTCCATAATGGCAAACCCGTTGCCGGCATAACTTTATAGTCACCACCCATATTGGCTGGGCCATTTGTTGGCCATACAGCCTGGAAACCTTCATGCAAAATAGCGCCGGTCATTGCATTATTTCCTGCACCACCTAACCATGGCACCGAGAAATTACGCATATAATAGAGCGCCCCAAAGAACGCGGCGAAGAACATAACTTCTGACAAAATAAACCACATCATTCCCATACGAAATGATGTGTCTACTTGTGAGTTATATTTGCCGGCCATGCTTTCTTTAATGACAGTACCAAACCAGCCAAACAGCATGAAAATAACAATCGCCAGACCAATATACGATACGGTCATGTTACCCAATGCGCCATCAATACCATAGATTAATGCATAAGCAAAACCACCAGTGGCAAGAAATAAACCAATCGATCCAACCAGCGGCCAGTGACTTGGCTCTGGAAGATAATAGCTGCCTTCAGCATGTGACATAACTACCCCTCTTTCTCTTTTAATATAATTAAAATTATCTTAATGCTACTGGTTGTGTATCAAAAAATGTATACGACAACGTAATAGTATTAATGCTTTTTGGTAGGGCTGGACTCACCATAAACCGCAATGGCATATTCCGCGCTTCACCTTTTTTAAATATTTGTTGCGTAAAACAAAAACATTCTATTTTAGTAAAATATTTTGTTGCATTACCGGGCAATATTCTCGGTACTGCCTGGGCAATAACGTCTCGCCCTGTTAAATTCTTTGCGTAAAAATCAACAGTACTCATAACACCGGGGTGCACAACAACTTCTTTTTGCAGAGCTTTAAACTCCCACTTCATTCCACCATTTAAAACAGTTATAAACTCCACTGTGACATTGCGCGTCAAATCTTTGTTCGCGGCCATGTCTTTAACAAGCTGCTCCTGTGCCTTTGGATCGTATTTCCCAGATTCAATATCGGCAAATCGTCCTATACCCAAAACCTGACAAACAACATCGTATAAAGGTACCAGGGCATAACCAAAGCCAAACATAGCTACAACGACAATTAAAAGTTTCCCCGCTGTTTTCTTGTTACTTACTCGGGTTTTCGCTGTCACCTCGGCTTTCATATTTATACCTGAAAAAATAACCACAGATAAAATATTACAACCACGATTACCAATATAGTAACTGTTTTACGAATACCTTTTTTTTGTTCTTCATTCACTACGTTAGTATCTCTTACTCTAAAGACTTTAAGTATTTATTCAATTTTAGTATCTTTTACTCGCTATACAACTTAGTAGCACTTATGTCTCACTTGCCATTATAACAAGTGAGACCGTATTGCTAGCTACTTAACAGTCGGCGGTGTTACATGTGTATGGTAAGGTGCCGGAGATGGTACTTCCCACTCAAGACCTTTTGCATCTTCCCATACTTCATCAGACACTTTATCGCCACCTTTAATACATTTAATAATAATGTAAAGGAATAACAACTGTGTACCACCGAATATAAATGCACCGATTGACGAAATTTGATTGAACTCCGTAAACTGTAAAGCATAATCAGGAATACGACGCGGCATACCAGCTAAACCCAGGAAGTGCTGCGGGAAGAACAAAATATTCACCGAAATAGTCGACACCCAGAAGTGCCACTTGGCAAGCCTGATATCAAACATGTTACCTGTCCACTTAGGCATCCAGTAGTAAACACCGGCAATAATCGCAAACAATGAACCGGTTACCAACACATAGTGGAAATGCGCCACAACAAAATAAGTATCGTGGTACTGGAAGTCAACCGGAACAACACCGAGCATCAAGCCGGTAAAGCCGCCAATTGTAAACAAGAACACAAAGGCGATAGACCATAACATGGGCACTTCAAATGTCATTGAGCCTTTCCACATGGTGGCTACCCAGTTAAAGACCTTAACTGCCGTTGGTACGGCTATCATAACGGTTGCATACATAAAGTAGAGCTCACCCGCTGCTGGCATGCCTACTGTAAACATATGGTGAGCCCATACAATAAACGACAGGAATGCGATTGCAGCAGTTGCATACACCATTGACGCATAACCAAATAAAGGCTTACGAGCAAAGGTAGGTATAATTTGCGAAACAATACCGAACGCCGGAAGAATCATGATATAAACTTCAGGATGGCCAAAGAACCAGAATACATGCTGGAATAACACAGGGTCACCACCACCGGCTGCATCAAAGAAGCTAGTGCCGAAGTGTTTATCTGTCAACATCATGGTTACCACACCGGCCAGTACAGGCATTACCGCAATCAATAAAAAGGCGGTGATTAACCATGTCCATACAAACAATGGCATTTTCATTAAGGTCATACCAGGCGCACGCATGTTTAAAATTGTTGCAATGATATTGATCGAACCCATAATGGACGAAAAACCTAACAAATGCACAGCAAAAATAAAGAATGCAAGCTTGTCGTATTGACCTGACAAGGGCTCATAGAAAGTCCAGCCAAATGCCGGCCCCTGCCCTGCCATAAAGTCACCACCAATAAACATAGGTGCTACAAGCATGATTGCTGCAAATGGGAGAATCCAGAAGCTCCAGTTGTTCATACGTGGCAAAGCCATATCCGGAGCACCAATCATAAGCGGTACTTGCCAGTTAGCAAAACCTACCATGGCTGGCATGATGGCACCAAATACCATGATTAAACCGTGAAGGGTTGTCATCATGTTAAAGAAGTTAGGATTAACAACTTGCATACCGGGTTGGAAAAGCTCAGCACGAATAACCATAGCCATTGCACCACCAATAAATAACATAGTGAATGCGAACCATAGATACATAGTACCAATGTCTTTGTGATTGGTTGTAAACAACCAGCGTTTAATACCTGTTGGATGATCGCTCATTTTTTAATCTCCCAATTAACGCGCAGCTTTAGCTGCTACTGGTTGAACGGTATCGCCGGTGTTATTACCCCAAGCATTACGCTCATAAGTAGTAACCGCTGCGATGTCTGCGTCTGATAACTGCGCCCCGAATGGAGGCATAATGCCTTTACCAACAATGATTAATTTTAAATGCTCCTCAATAGAGCCGGTTGTTGCCACTTTAGAACCTATAAGTCCCGGGAATGGCCCGCCACCGGAGCCATCGGCCTGATGGCATGCAGCACAATTCGCTTTATAAACAGCCTCACCTTTTGCCATTAGCTCATCATAAGTGAAGGTTTTATTTGAGTCACCTGCCGCAGCGGCAATGGCTGCTTTCTCACTTTTAATCCAGGCATTGTATTCTGCTTGCTCAACAACCTTTACAACGATGGGCATAAATCCATGATCCTTACCACAGAGCTCGGCACATTGTCCTCGATAGATACCTGTTTTAGTTGCAGTGAAATGACTTTCATTTATATACCCGGGTATTGCATCACGCTTGACTGCAAATTCAGGTACCCACCAGGCATGTATCACATCATTGGATGTTAGTAATAAGCGTACTTTTTTGTTGACCGGTACAACGATTGGCTTATCAACATTTAACAGGTAGTTATCCGCTTTAACCTTTAAAGAGGGGTCGGCATCCAGTTGACGAGCTTCATTACTGTCTGCTGCCAGACTACTGAAGAAACTTAAATCTTCGTCACGGTAATTATATTGCCACTTCCACTGCCAGCCCGTTACCTGAATCGTCACATCTGATTTAGATGGGTCTTCAATATCCAGCAACACGCCGGTTGCAGGAACGGCAATCGCCACCAGAACAGCCAATGGAATAACAGTCCAGACAACTTCGACTGTCGCACTTTCATGAAACTGTGCGGCGACGGCGCCTTTTGATTTACGGTGGTTAATAAGTGAATAAATCATCACTGCAAACACCAGGATACCCGCAATTGTGCAGATCCACATGACTAACTGATGTAAGTCATATATATCGTTACTGATCTCAGTAACACCTTGTGTCATATTCAGCGCATAATCAGCTAATGCAACACCTGGCGCGAGTAATAACCCGGACAGCACCGCTAGCTTTTTCGTAATGTGACTTGCTGACATACCATTACCTCTATGGTTTGGAATTTTAAAGTTTTTAAAAACTTTTCTTCATGTTAAAGCTTATTTTTTTATTGTGGCTTTAACACCCTCAGTTTTAATGATTCAAGTTAATGACGGCTTGATACATTATTGTTATTTTTTAAATCAAAACTTTATTTGTTTGGTTTAAAAAATAAATTCTTATCATTTTTATTTAAATCGTATCGTTATTGATTTAGATCATTATTTTAGTCAGGTATTATTGATCTAGATCATTGACGCGCATCGTACCCAAGCAGGATATGAACCGCAACCGAAAATTCAAAAAAATCTTTATAGATCAACAACATATAATAATATACTAATATAGTATATTATTAATATTATAATATAGGCTAAAAAATTAAAGGCTTGAATTACAAGTAGTTAGGAAATGTCACTGATTAAAAAATATACAGAAACCCTGTTTTTTAAGCGGGCTTAACATTAAAATTCTGTTAATATTTTTTTTCACTAAAAATTACTTTTGCGTAAAAATTGGCTAATGGATTGCGTTGTTGCGTTAAAAGGAATTTCTGCAACGAGTGGTTCATGTATTAAAGTTTTGAGTGTGTTCATGTTTTCTGAGTAGCGTAACATTTCATCTTCTAGCGTGTTGGCTACCCAGCCATAAAACTTTAGCCGGGTGCTTTTTATCGCTTGCGCTGTAAGCAAGGCATGGTTTAAACAGCCCAGTCGCATTCCTACCACCATAATGACAGGCAACTTTAATTGCTGTGCCAAATCGGCCATTGAATACTGCTTAAATTTTTCAGTACCCGCAGCCAGGGGCACCTGCCAACCACCCGCACCTTCCACCACCACCACATCTGCTTTTGCAGCGAGCTGTTGATAAGCATCCAGTATATAGAGAAGCGATATTTCAATATTGTTTTCTGCTGCAGCAAGGTGCGGTGCCACCGGTGCTTCAAACACATAAGGATTAACAAGCTCATAGGGAATATCCAGGCCACTGGCATCTAATAATTGTTGTGCATCGTCATTACGCAATTCACCACTATCATAATTTCCACCGCTGGCTATTGGCTTCATCACAGCAACCGTTTTACCCTGTGCTCGCAAAGCATGTACCAGACCAACACTAAAATGGGTTTTCCCCACACCGGTATCCGTGCCTGTTATAAAATAACCTTTTTTCATTTTATCCCTGTCATAAAGCAAACTAAAATTTCTATTCTAAATTCATTGTAATACAAGTAGACTTTAGATTATGACTAAAATCAATGATAAGAAACAACGCCAGTATATGGCTCTCGCACCCCTGGTATCACTGGCGGGGATATTTATAGATCCAATGGCCAGCACCCTTGCACCGCTGGTTCTGTATTTTATTTTTCGTAATAAACGGCCGGATGTGGGCGTAATTGCATTGCGAACGGCCGATCTTGCGTTCAGTATTCAGTTATGGCTGGTTTTAATCAGCCTGGCATTTATGCTGGCTATTTCACTGAATCTTGTGCTGGTTACTGATGTGCAGCAAATGATGGGACTGGCAACCATTATTATTTTAGCCATATTTGTCATCTCGCTTGCCACCGCGACTTATCAAGCCACCAGGGGTAACGTTTATCGTTACCCGTTTTCTTTCAGGATAGCCGAGCGTGTGTTAAACCTTGTCGAGAAACGCCGCAACAACAATTAGGATAAAAAATCAGCCAGACGCGCCTTGCCCTTGTCAGTTTCACAGCGAGGCACAATGTCATTTAACATTGCTAAAAATAATTCGGCTGTAGCGATGGCATCCATCAATGCATTATGTGCTTTATAAGCTGGCATATGACGTGCGCGACGCAAATTAAACAAGCGTAAATCACTCGTATTGTAAGCTGAATTGCGTCTATCTAAGCTGCGCCGGGCAAGAGCCTGCGTGTCAATAACCGGTATAACAAAGTCACTTGCATAAAGTGCCTGACATATTTTATTTATAAACCCCAGTTCCAGCTTTGCATTGTGCACCAGCATCACTTTGCCTTTGAGACGTTCAAGCAATAGCGGCATGGCCTGTTCAATACTTATCCCTGTTTTAATCTGGTCGTCAGTAATTTGATGTATGACAATACTTTGTTCAGGAATGTTTTTTTTAGTCTGAATGATCTGGTGCCAGCAGGATTGCAGGTTTATTCCCATGTACTTAATTTCTACTAAACCAATACTGACTATTTTATCTTTATCGGGATCGAGCCCAGTGGTTTCGATATCAAGGGAAACAATAACCATCTCTGCAATAAATTCTTTTTTATCTGGGAATGCTTTGCTCAAAAAATGCCGCATCACCGGAGAATTTGCTTTTGCCAACAAGCGCTGCCGCACAAAATTTTTCCCCAATAACTGATAAATATGGGTTAAACGTATCATGCCGACGAATAACGACTTTCAAAGAATTGCTGCATGGTTTTAATAATGGCAAACGAATCTTTTAGATGGCTTTTTTCAAGGCCGGACAATTCCCTGGGTGAAACATAGTTATCAACGCCAACACCCGTGCGTATTTGTTCGGCCTGGTGTCGAATACGTAACGAGCCTATAAATTCCAGTGCATCCAACAAGTTGTCATGCATTTCTGCACTCAGAGCTTTACTCTCAAAAGCGGCATTAAGCCTTTCCACTGTACTGATTGCGCTAATCCCTGTTTTTAAAGCGAGTACCCGGGCAATATCAACAATAGGAATAATACCGCGCTGTTTTAGGTTTAAGGTATTTTTGTGTGTCGCATCCTGCACCAGCACAAAGTTTCGGAAAAATCCTAACGGTGGCTGATGTGTGAGTGCATTGGCAACCATGAGTGAAATAAAAAGCTGGCTATCTTTAGTGCGCTTAAGTACCGAATGTTGTAACTCCTCCAACAATGAAAAGTCACCATACACCGCACGCAAATCAAAAAAGATACTCGACAGCATCAGTGCCTTTGGCTCGGGGCTGTTAATCCAGCGACTAAACGTCTGTTGCCAGACATTTAATGGTTGACACCATTGTGGATTGGTTGCCATTGCATTACCGGGGCAATAAACATAACCACAGGCATTGAGACCATCACTGACAAACCGGGTTAATGATTTAAAGTATGCCGCATGTTCGGGTTTAAACTCGTCTGAGATAATCAGTGCATTATCCTGATCTGAATGTGAGGTTTGTTCATTTCGTGCTTGCGAACCGCCTGCCGCCCAAACATACTTCACTGGTGGCGTACCATAACGTGCTTCAGCAAGCTCCAGTAAGCGGCAGGTTATTGCATCGGTAATCGAGGCAATAACCTCACCGATGTGCTTTGCTGTTGCGCTCGACAAAGATAACTGTAATTGTAATTCAGGCAAACGCGTACTGATTCTTTCCAATGCCTGAAGTGAAATTGCTTTAACAATATCCGTGGCAATCAATGCCGGGCTGGTGCTTAAATGTCGAACCACATCGGCTGTGGTTAAAATACCGACTGGTGCATTATTTTTTAATACCGGTAAATGCTGCACCTGCTTGCGAGTCATCGCAAGCAAGGCTTCCGATAATAAAGTGGTATCCTTTACCGTTTTTAAATCCGTGCTCATAATCAAACTCACGGGCTGCTCCAAAGCTATTGCTTCTGCAACACAACGTGAACGGATATCACGATCCGTTAATATCCCACAAAGTTGCTTATCGGAAGTCACCAGAATCGCCGACACTTGCTCTTTGGTCATTATTTTTGCGGCTTGTTGAATGCTGGTTGCCTGGTCAACAATAACGGGCAGCCTGTCGGTTAAACCACTCACTTCCAGCTTCATTGCACTTAAGTCGCGCATATTCTCGGCATGGGTGTGTTTTACTGCATCACGAAGGCGTTCATTGATCGAGCGGTTAAAATGGCGATTAAAAACATCGGCGTTTTTTTGCAACTGTGCCAGCAACTCACACGGCAACAGATACACCAACGTATCTTCAACGGCAATACCCGACTCAGAGCTATCCGCAATACATTGCTGCGAAAATATACCGCCTTCAGCCAGTTTGTCGGTTAACAGGCCAGCCTGATCACGAAATTCAATCGCACCCGAACGAATAATGTAAAGACTCTTTTCTTGCGTATTTATTTCTGGAAAAGTGTGGCCGCGCCGGAAATAACGAATAGTTAATTTTTCAGGTAAGGTATCAAGAACAAAATCGTCAAGCACATCAAACGGAGAACACCGCTTGATAAAATTTCGAATTTCAAGAAGTTCGATTTCCATATATTACATGTTAACCTCGACACAGCATAGCAGGCACAGCGTTTAAAAAATTTATATCTTTCGCTGTGCCCACTGTGCTGCCGTGGTTATTTATTTTTTATCCAAACAAATTAATGTTCTGCTGCTGTCTTTGCTCCCGCAGGAATACGAATATCTTCAACAAGATGTTGAATATGTTCCGGTGGTGGAGCGGTCACTTTAGAAACACCAATCGCAACAGCAAAGTTAGCTAGAGCGCCAATACAACCAAAGGCATTCGGTGAGATACCAAAGAACCAGTTAGGTGACATACCCCCCAGGAACGAAGTACCCGGTATAAACATAATGCCTTTATGCTGGAACACATACAGCATGGTAATACTAATACCCGTTATCATACCGGCGACTGCACCAGTACGATTTACCTTTTTATTAAAGATACCCATCATCAACGCCGGGAAAATAGAGGATGCCGCTAAACCAAATGCAATCGCAACCGTACCTGCTGCAAAATCAGGTGGATGCAAACCAAAGTAACCAGCAAGGGCAATCGCACCGGCCATCGCAATACGCCCGGCCATCAGTTCGTCACGTTCAGAGATGTCGGGTTTAATCATACCTTTAAGTAAATCATGCGATATAGACGATGCAATCGCAAGTAACAAACCGGCTGCGGTTGAAAGCGCCGCTGCTAAACCACCGGCAACCACCAGTGCTATCACCCAGTTAGGCAAGTTGGCAATTTCCGGGTTTGCCAATACCATAATGTCGCGATCCACCTTGACCATTTCATTGCCTTTCCAGCCATACGAGTCGGCTTTTTCGGCAAAGTCCGTGTTTTTGTCATTGTAGTATTGAATACGACCATCACCGTTCTTGTCTTCAAATTTCAACAAGCCGGTTGATTCCCAGTTTTTAAACCACTGCGGACGTTTATCGTATTCAAGATTTGCTGTTACTTCGCCTACCGGGCCAGTTTGAATGGTGTTCATTAAATTCAAACGTGCCATTGAACCGACTGCAGGTGCGGTAGTGTAAAGAATGGCAATAAAGACCAACGCCCAACCCGCCGTTGCACGAGCATCTTTCACTTTAGGTACGGTGAAGAAACGAATAATAACGTGCGGTAAACCGGCTGTACCGATCATTAATGTCAGGGTATAGGCAAACATATTCAGTTTGCTACCCATCACCTGAGTGGTGTATTCATTAAACCCCAGTTCGGAAACCACCAGATTTAGCTTGTCCATCATATACGTACTGCCGTCCGCCATGGTACTTAAAATACCCAGTTGCGGAATCGGGTTACCGGTAATATTAAGCGAGATAAAAACAGCCGGAACCGTGTACGCAAAAATCAGTACACAGTACTGTGCTATTTGTGTATAGGTAATACCCTTCATGCCACCCATAACAGAATAGATAAAGACGATACCCATGCCAATATAAAGGCCGGTGTCATAATCCGTTTCAAGGAAACGCGAGAAAGCCACGCCGATCCCTTTCATCTGACCGATAACATAAGTAATCGAAGCCAGGATTAAACAGATAACCGCCACCACACGCGCAGTACGTGAATAATAACGTTCACCGATAAACTCCGGTACAGTAAACTTGCCGAACTTACGTAAGTAAGGGGCAAGTAATAAAGCAAGTAAAACATAACCACCGGTCCAGCCCATTAAGAAAACCGAGGCACCATAACCGTTAAAGGCAATAAGCCCGGCCATGGAAATAAAAGAGGCAGCCGACATCCAGTCTGCGGCCGTCGCCATACCATTTGCAACAGGGTGAATCCCTTTTCCTGCAACATAAAATTCACCCGTTGTTGATGCGCGCGCCCAGAAGGCAATACCTATATATAAGGCAAACGTCGCACCAACAAACATATATGTGACTGTTTGTAAATCCATCGAGCGTCTCCCCTAGTCTTCGTGTACGTTATATTTACGATCAAGCGTATTCATTTTTTTTGTGTAAACAAAAATCAATACCAGAAACGTATAAATAGACCCTTGCTGCGCAAACCAGAAACCCAGCCCGACACCACCAATGCGAATCGTGTTTAAAGGTTCTACCAGGATAATGCCAAACAGAAATGAGACGGTAAACCATATTACAAGCAGTATAGAAACAAGCCGCAAGTTCTCCTTCCAATAGTCCGAATTATTATTCATTACATTACTCCCCAGGTGACTAGACAACTGTTAGCTCAACAAATGTTAAAAAATGATGAGCCACTACTCACAATAACCACGCATCGTTTTAGTGCAATGGTTATTATCTCCCCAATATAACAAATTAATAAATGAAAGCAATAAAATTTATAGATAGTTCGAGTATATTAATAGATGCTAATATTTTTAAGTTTACACCGAGAAGTCAACATTCACATTCTCGGCGGCAGCAGCCCACCCATGACCATAAACAATTTCATAGCTCATGGGCAATACACCCTCAGAACGAAACGTTTCATACTCCGCCACCATGGCCTGTAATCTTTTTTTACCGGTTAAACTATGACGGCGACCATTTAAAACATTATGTGCACCAATGGTTTTTAAATCGCGCATGATTTGGTAAACATCTTTATATGTAATAGTGATGGTTTCGGTATCCATTACCGGATCTTTAAAACCTGCCTGTAATAAAGCATCACCGATATGATGCATGTCGATAAAACTATTGACGTGATTATCATTGTCAACTTTGTGCCAGCAATGACGCAACTCTTTTAATGCATCGGGACCAAAACTAGTGAACAACAAACAACCGCCGGGTTTTAATACCCGTTTGAATTCTGTAAAAGCCTTTATATAATCATTACACCATTGTACTGTCAGACTGGAAACAATTAAGTCAACACTGTTACTAGCCAAGGCTATCTTTTCGACATCACTAGTAATATAACTTATATTATTATCAGCTTCTGTTTTGTTACGTGTTTGCTGCAACATGCCTTCAGCAATATCTAACGCAATGACCTGCACATCAGGGTAACGCTGCGCAACATCTAATGTACAATATCCTGTTCCTGCCCCAGCATCTAAAATAACCTGTGGTTCGATTAACATATAATCCAGACGTTCCAACATCCGGCTTGCAACTTCGCGCTGTAAAATCGCAGCTTCATCATATGTCTGCGCTGCTTTTTCAAAGGCACAGCGTAATAATCTTTTATCAACATAAAAGTCAGGCTCAGACATAGGCTGCTCTATTGCTTTAACCATAACTAAACTCTTTGACGGCCTGCATAAATTCACGCGGGTGCGAAATAAAAGGTGCATGACCGGCACCTTTAATCATTGTACTTTGTGCACGGCCAAATAAAACCTGCATTGCCTCTGCAGCCTGATACGGAATAAGCCTGTCATGTTCACCGCTTACCATCAAAGTCGGTTGAGGTAGTGCATATAGTTTTTCTCGCAGATCCGTTGTTTTTAAAATATCCAGACCACTACGTAAAGCCTGCATTGAGGGCGCAGGGTGACTGGCTATTGAACTTTTTAACACTTTAAGTGCATGCCTGTAATCGTCTGTACCAAACATTTGTAGTGCCATAAACTTATCCACTGTTTTTTTATAATCCTGTTCCAGTTGCTCTGAAAAACTATCCAGCACTGTTGTATCTAAACCGTGCGGCCAATCGAGTTGCTTACAAAAACAGGCATTCGTGGTTATTAAAATTAATTTTTTTATCTTAGCGGGGAAGTGATTTAAGTAATCCATCGCAACTAGCCCACCTAACGACCAGCCAGCTAAAATAATACTGTCGGACTCAATGCTATTAATAAGTGCATGCAGTGCTTTACGCATATTGTTTAAATCAAAAGATTCATTATTAATTGCCTGTGATTCACCATGACCAAGCATATCCACTGCATAACAATGAAACAGCTTATCTAATTCAGGCAAGATGCTTTGCCATACACCGCTGTGCAATCCCCAGCCATGAAGTAAAACCAGTGGCGGCCCTTCGCCTGACTCGGTTACCGCTAACATAGTTGACGACTTAATACCGATAACAAACGTTCAACATGTTCAGTGGTATGATTCGCAGAAAATGTGATACGTAAGCGTGACGTGTTTTGTGGCACCGTTGGTGGACGAATGGCACTGATCAAAATTCCGTCCTGTTGCAATGCCTGACTTAACTTTATAGTTTTATTTGCCGCCCCCACAATAAGCGGTTGAATTGCCGAGTACTTACCATACTCGGGGGCAGCCGCAACCGGGATACCTAAGTCATCGCAGCCTTTACGAAACTGAATAATGCGTGTCTGTAATTTCTCTCTTAGCTCATCACCCTGCTTAATTATTTTTAAGCTGGCGCGCGTTGCCTCTGCGACTGCGGCAGGCATCGCAGTTGTATAAATATAGCTGCGTGAAAAGTTAATTAAATTTTCTATTAGCGCTTCACTGCCCGCAACGAAAGCACCAAAGGTGCCAAAGGCCTTACCAAAGGTTCCAACCAATACAGGTAATTCAGGCTGAGACACAGCTGTATCGACTTCATCTATAATTCCTCGCCCCTTTTTCCCCAACGCACCAATACCATGCGCATCATCAATCATCAACACCGAATTATTTTTTTGCGTGATCTGGATCAATCTTATTAAATCCACTTTATCGCCATCCATGCTAAATACACCATCACTGACAACAAATTTTGTTTTTGCATTTGATCTTATTAACTGTTTTTCTAATGCCAGACTGTCTTTATGTGTAAAGCGTGTTAATTCGGCACGCGATAACAAGGCAGCGTCAATCAATGAAGCATGATTGAGTTTATCTTCAAAAATTTCATCCTTACGATCACTTAACGCACTGAGCACACCAAGATTAGCCATATAGCCGGTTGAGAACAATAGCACCCGATCACGGCCTAAAAAATCGGCCAACTCTTCTTCTAATGCACGATGTGGCTTTTGGTGGCCGGTAACCAGTTGCGATGCTCCACTACCCACACCATATTCATCCACTGCTTTTTTAAACGCCTGTTTAACACTGGGATGATTAGCTAAACCAAGGTAGTCATTGCTACAGAAATTGATTAATGACTTGCTGTTTATTTTTAGAGTGACGTCCTGAGGCGATTCGACTAAGCGCCGAGACCGATACAACTGTTGCTGTTGCAGGTTTTGTAAGCGGGTATTTAGCTTTTTATTGAATGGCATTTTTAAATAACAATAATTTTAACCACGAAGACACGAAGACACGAAGAACACTAAGGAAATCAAACACATTTTTTCTTTGTGTTCTTCGTAGTTATTAATAAATACATAAACTAAAACTCAAATAGAGTCTATCCCAAGTCGCTCAAACAATTGCTTGTCGGTATTTTCACTCGGGTTAGGTGTTGTTAATAATTTTTCACCATAAAAAATAGAATTAGCACCGGCTAAAAAACACAGCGCCTGCATTTCATCGCTCATGTTTTCTCGACCTGCCGATAGCCGCACATGTGATTTAGGCATCATAATTCGAGCAACCGCCACCGCTCGCACAAATTCAATGGGGTCAAGTTCTTCTGAGTCGGCCAACGGTGTACCTTCTACTTTTACCAGTAAATTAATCGGTACACTTTCGGGATGCTGCTCTAGATTTGCAAGCTGCTGCATTAAACCGTAGCGATCTTTTTCTGCTTCGCCCATGCCCAAAATACCACCGCAGCATACATTCACGCCAGCATCGCGCACATGCATAATAGTGTCTAAACGATCCTGATAAGTGCGGGTAGTGATCACATCACCATAATATTCAGGCGAGGTATCCAGATTATGATTGTAATAATCCAGACCGGCTTCTTTTAATCGCATACTCTGTTCCGCGTTTAACATGCCTAAGGTTACGCAGGTTTCAAGACCAAGCGACTTCACCGCTTTAACCATTTCAATTACCGGCTCTAAATCTTTGTTTTTTGGGCTACGCCATGCAGCGCCCATACAAAATCGACTGGAACCATTGGCTTTGGCTTGTTTGGCTTTTTCAATGACATCATCAAGCGGTAACAAGGCTTCAGTTTCTACTTTAGTCTCAAAACGAACACTTTGCGGGCAGTAACCACAGTCTTCCGGGCAACGGCCGGTTTTAATGCTTAACAGGGTACTCACTTGCACCTGGTTTGGATTAAAAAATTCGCGGTACATTGTTTGCGCTTCGAAGATTAAATCACTAAATGGTTTTTTAAATAATGCTTTTACTTCATCAACTGTCCAGTCGTGACGGATCTTTTCAGTAGAACCAGTCGAATTCATTACGCTTTCTACATTCGCATTCATTGCGCGTCCTCACTTTCAAAAATACTGTCTTGCCATTGTTCTTTATTAATTTTCATCAGGTTATAAATACTTAAGGGAATAAGAATGACAGCGGAAATAGCCCAGGTTATCAGCCAGTATAAAAGCTCGGTACCAAAAAAAGTGGCCACCACCAGCACTAAACCGAACACAGCATAAAATTGATATGCACCCTGCTGGGTGTAATAACCCACTCGTGGATTCGGGTGGTGACGTTGCATGGCATAGACCACCATCGAGGCACCGAACCAGAAAATACCAAGAGGAAAGGGAATAATCATAGAAACAATATTCCCCAGACTAAACCAACGTGCAGCCCGTTTAGCCTGTTTGCCTGTAATTATTTGATTTTCTTCAGTTTTACTCATTTTGTAGTCTTTACTATTGTGTTTAAACCCATACAGGCAGGATCATAATCGCCTGGATTTGCTTGTCAACCATTAAAATTTATTGGTTAACAATACCTGCAACCGGTTCCACCGCACAAACAGCTAAAAAATGGTCATAACACGTTTTTCTACTGTTAATTCCTTCACATCTTTGTTCATACAGATAATTTAAGTTCATAGCTGTGACGATATGATCGTCACTCAAGTCTACCCATCACACATAATGGAGGTGTAACATGTTTAATAATAACCGTATAAAATTCCCAATGGCCGAACGGATCCCCCTGCCTGAGCCACAAATTGATCCCATTGAGCTGGAAAAGTTTATTGACCCAAGAATTGATCCAAGACTAGCCATTCCCGAATTCAGGTTTGATCCTAAATTTTGTTTCAACAATTTAAAACAGGGGTGCTATCGCATCAGCTTTAAGCCCAACAATTTTGCTAACCATTATAATGGCACCATGCGCGTTGATCGTGGCGAAGATCAACTCGCTATCAGTGGCGATCTATACAGGCATTTTCCGAAGTTTAACTGGCGCACAGGGATTACACCGCGAACAGAATTAACTTTAGCAACAAGCCGTTTGCGACGTATTGGCAATTTAACACCCGTTTTACGTAAACCTAGCATCCCAATTTATTCACGCAATCAGTACTACTCTTATTTAAAGATTACCCAGGTGAGCAATAACTGGCGTAACTGTGATATCACGCTTACGATGGAAGAACATGTGTACGATTCGACTACTGAGAGCTTTACTCTTAGCCGCACGGTAAAGGCTGTATTAAAAAAACAAGCCGGTGTGTCGTACAAATTCAGTGGCACGCTGCAAAGTTTAACCGGCGCAGTATTAGGCTCCTTTTCCATTACCTGGGTTTCAAAATATTTCCGTGCTGCAAAACTGGAAGTTGATACCATTGAAGGGGCGGTTGCACCACAAAGCGTGAACGTGGGTGGCCAGACCCATTCATTTAGAAGTATCTTTAAAACAGCAGGCTGGGATCTCAAAGTTAAATATGACCAGACTAACATCGCCAATACCTATACTGGCGGTTCTGTTAACTGGTCCTCCAGTCAGCTACATGCAGCAATGCTTGATACACGTAGAGCCAGTGCCAGCCTTGATAAAGAATGGCTGTTACATCTGTTAGTGGTGCCCGAGAATATGAACAGTGGCCGAGGTATCATGTATGACCAGATTGGCGCAAATCGTGAAGGTGTGGCCAGCTTTTCAAATGATGGTTATCCATCAGCTTCAAACGCCAACTGGGGAGTGGCCGCCGATGAAATGCAACGTGATGTTCCCGCTGCTTTTTTACGCAGCGCTTCACACGAAGTCGGCCATGGTTTTAATATGATGCACCAGAGCATAACCAGTATTGGCGAAAGCGGTTCCGATGCAACCATTATGACAACCAGCCCAGGCGTGGCAAACTTCCTCGCATCTAATGGCGATACATTCCCGGATGATATTGAATTCCGAGTCAACAGCCATGTACGCCACCATCTTGTGCATTTCCCCGATATTGTCGTACGCCCGGGCGGTGCAAGCTGGGGTGCTGGACACTCAACAACCGTACCGGAAGCCGATCAGGATCGTTACTGGTATGAAGCCGATGAACTGCAACTGGATATTGCCTCAAAAAAATCCAGCATCAAACTGGGTGAACCGTTGAGCCTGTCATTAACACTTCAAAACAACACCCTTTATGGTATTACCGTGCCGGAATTTATTGCCCCGGAATATCTGTACAGTAGCATTACGGTTATCGATTCAGCCGGTGAACGCACGCCAATGCCTGCCTTTATAATAAAAACCGACAGTGGTGATCTTTGTAATCTGGAAGCAAAGGAAGCAAAGAAAGCTGACGCATCTGTCTTCTGGAGCTCTAAAGGCTTTGCCTTTAAAAACTCGGGCAAACACACCGTTGAAGTGCAAATCCTCTGGAACATTGATGGCGTCCCATTTGGAGTAACGGCAACATCTGATGTCTGGGTCGATGCCCCCGTCACCAATGCAGACAATGAAGTCGCCGCACTTCTGCTTGATGATACAGTGGGAACATGGACGATGCTCGGCGGCGCGGCACATCTGGAAGATGCTAACGCGCGCATTGCCAGTGCCATTAAGGCACACCCAAAACATGCAGCATGCACGCATATGTCGAGGTTAATGGACAAGTTGATGTCGGCTAAAACAGAGGGAAAAGGAAAGTCCCGCAAGGTGGCATAAACCAGGCTATCCAGTTAACCGTAGCCAGTGCTAAGCTGGGTACGGTTTTTTTTGCTTGCAAAAAACCTCAAATAAAATTAAGTTGCACTTACCTAATAACGGCACTATCAAGGATGATTTATGCTGACAACACTTTTACATGCAACCAGACAATGGGCTAACCAACTTACTAGCCGCTACACAACCTGCCCATTGTGCTCAGAACTCAGCGCACAACTTATCTGCCCATCCTGCACAAAAATGCTGCCAGCAATAACAACCCAATGCTTTCAATGTGGCTTACCGCTGAATATGGTCGACACGTCACACAATGCGCTACGCTGCGGCCAATGTGTAAAAACACCCCCCGCTTTTGACCTGTGCATTAGCCCTTATCATTATGCATTACCTGTTAGCCAGTTTATTACCCAGCTAAAATTCCAGCACAAACTGTACTATGCACAAGTGCTTGCCGAATTACTGATAACTAAAATTGAGCAACACGCAGAAGGCTTGCCGGATTGTATAATCCCCGTTCCGCTGCATAAAAAGCGGCTGCGGCAACGCGGCTTTAATCAGGCACTGGAAATTGCCCGCCCGATTGCCAGGCGCTACAATATTCCGCTTAATACCCGCTGCTGCACACGCGTAGTTTCTACCGCGCCACAAATGCAACAGAACAAAAAAACCCGCCAAAAGAATATTCGCAATGCCTTTAAAATTGCAACCGACTTCCCATACAGGCACGTTGCGATTGTTGACGATGTAATGACCACGGGGCAGACCGTCAACGAGCTTGCCCGCGTGCTGCGCAAACAAGGTGCTGAGCGCATCCAAATCTGGAGCGCAGCTCGCGCATAAAACCATTCAAACAACAAGGTTAAGTGACTACCAATTGATCTAGATCAATGTTTTTTAAATAACCTACTCCATAATATTTAAAGACCACATTATTAGAGGGGATTATAGATGATGTATCAAGAAGGTGATAAAGAGATCTTAATGAATGTTGGCAAAACCGTACTTGTATTGCTTGGCCTAATGACTGCCGCCATTATTGTTGCCAATACCGTTACTTAAAAACACCCAACAATTAAACTTAAACCACCCAACCTGCATGGTCTGGTGGTTTTTTTATGCGTATAATTCCAGCAACCGTCAATCAAGGAACTAAAAACGATGTGGGATGAGCGCTACGCCGCCGAGCATTACATTTATGGCGTACAGCCAAATGCCTTTTTAGAGCAGAATTTTACTCAAATACCCAAAGGCAAGGTATTGTGCTTAGCCGATGGCGAAGGCCGTAATTCGGTGTTTCTGGCAAAACAAGGTTACAAGGTAACCGCCATCGACTCATCCGCCGTTGGCATTAAAAAGGCCAAAAAACTGGCACAGGATAATAGCGTACAGGTTAACTATATTCATGCCGATCTGGCCACCTACCCACTCGGCTCAGAACAATGGGATGGCATTGTTTCTATTTTTTGCCACCTGCCAGAAAAAATCAGAACCGAATTACATGCACAAGTTGTGCGCGGGCTTAAAGACGCAGGTACTTTACTATTAGAGGCCTACACCCCCGCACAACTCAAACACGGCACCGGCGGGCCACCGACCGTTGAACTTACTATGAGCGCCGATATTTTAAAAAAAGAATTAGCCGGTTTACAGTTTAGCCTGTTGCAGGAGCTTGAACGCGATGTTGTTGAAGGCAGCCACCATACCGGACTCGGTGCGGTTGTTCAGGCCATTGCCAGCAAGAAAAATTAAATTTCAAAAAAATATGGATACAGAAAAAAATTATGAAATATGCTCGTATATCGTTATTAAGTTTTTTTCTTGTCATAACTGCCTCAATAGTAAAAGCAGAGCAACCCGACGGCTCGGCTTATATTGATGGCGGTACAAGTAACGTTGGCTTAATACTGGCACATGGCCGAGGCAAATACCCAACATAGAAGGTTGTTGAACCATTACGGCTTGGGGTCAATGATGCATTAAGAAGTGGACCCCGAAAATGAGACAGTAGCATAAGTGATAATCCTGATGTATTTTAACGTACGACAGGAGAAAGACAATGAGACGAAAA
>QIKU01000186.1 GCA_003232015.1 Gammaproteobacteria bacterium | reverse complement strand
AAATAATAGCCGACTCTGAGTTTGTGGATACGCTACGAATGAGTCTTGGTGATGTGGTGTTGCAAGCTGGCTATCAGGGTGAAACTACAATATGGGCTAATAATGCTGTTGTGTCGAGGCAAATATCTTTGGATAATAATAAAAAACTGGAACTTCAAATTTCGAGGAATAAAAATATTTTTTCTTTTGATTTAACCGTACCCGTTATGGTATTGATTAGCGGTTTATTGTTAACCTTGTTTATATGGCATGTTATCCGTTCGCATATTGAACATAATGCATTGCTAGCCGAGCAAAAAAGAATAATTGAAGATGAAGTTAATAAAAAAACAAAAGAATTATCATTGGCATATAAGCAGCAGCTTGCATTAACTGAGGAATTGGAAGCATTCAGTTATTCTGTCTCGCATGATCTGCGCGCCCCCTTGCGCGCGCTCGATGGTTTTTCAAGAGCGCTTGAAGATGATTATAGTCAATATTTTGATGCTACAGCTAAAGATTATCTGGAGCGTATTTGTAAGGCAAGCCAGCGTATGGAAACGCTGATTGATGCGTTGCTGTCACTTTCAAGGATTACGCGAAAAGGTTTGCTTCTTGAGCATTTCTCACTTTCAGATATGGCCAGAATGATAGTGTCTAACCTGCAGGGAAAATTTCCACAACGGGACGTTGATATCGTCATTGATGATACTTTGGAGATCACAGCAGATAAAAGTTTAATGTATGTTGTGCTTGATAATTTAATCAGGAATGCATGGAAATACACACGGAATGAGGATAAAGCCCACATTGAAATTGGTATGGAAATAAAGGCAGGTGACAAGGTCTTTTTTGTAAAAGACAACGGAGTGGGCTTTGAAATGGCTTATTCTGAACGCTTGTTTGGTTCTTTTCAGCGTTTACACCATCAACGGGATTTTGAAGGGGATGGTGTTGGTTTAGCCTCGGCAAAAAGAATTATAGTGAGGCACAATGGCAAAATTTGGGCTCAAGCTGAAGTGAATAAAGGGGCAATTTTTTATTTTACAGTGCCACCGTTAAGTACTGATTTTAAAGGCCCGTCTTTATTGTAGTGATTTCTGGATTCGATACAGCGCAATCTCACCTAATAAATTAGGCAAGAAAGCATTAAAAGTACGGCTTCTGTGTTGCCGGTCTACAATACTGCGCTGTAATATTCTGAAATCTTTTTCTGCGCACAGTGCTTCAAAGTCATTGAGTGTGCAGAGGTGAATATTAGGGGTGTTATACCAGGTATTGGGTAATGCTTTGGTCACCGGCATATGCCCCAGCATAATGTTAAGTCGGCTACGCCAGTGGCCAAAATTTGGAAAAGTGACAATACCTTCACGCCCCACCCGCAGCATTTCTTCTAAAATTTCATCGGTATTACGCAGTGCCTGGATTGTTTGGGTCATAATGACGTAGTCAAAGGAATTGTCTTCAAACCCGGTTAGACCTTGTTCGATATCGGCCTGGATAACATTAATATTATTCTGAATGGAAGCGACAATATTGCTTTGTTCTATTTCAATACCATAACCGGTTACCTGATAGTTTTCCTGTAGATAAGATAACAGTTCACCATTACCGCAACCTAAATCAAGTACCCGGCTGCCGGGCTTAATCCAGCTTGCGATAGTCCGTAACTCAGCACGTATAGACTTCATTTGGCTGAATCCTCTACGTGTTGCATATAACTGTATAAAACATCCTGATAATCTTTGTTAGGGATAAGGAAAGCATCGTGTCCCTGGTTGGCTGTAATTTCAGAATAGGTAACAGATTTATTGGTATCCAGTAAGGCTTTTACTATTTCGCGCGAGCGTTCTGGAGCAAAGCGCCAGTCGGATGTAAAGGCGATAACCAGAAAACGTGCGCTTGTCTTACTGAGTGCAGCGGCTAAGTCATCGTTGTGATCTTTTGCCGGGTCAAAATAGTCCAGTGCCTTGGTCATTAGTAAGTAAGTATTGGCATCAAACTTATCAACAAACGACTCAGCCTGGTAACGTAAATAACTTTCGACCTGAAACTCGGTATCAAAGTTAAAATTGATTTTACCTTCACGGAGTTCGCGGCCAAATTTTGCACGCATCGACTCGTCGGATAAGTAAGTAATATGCCCAAGCATGCGTGCCAGTTTAATCCCGCGGCGGGGAATAACATTGTGTTCGTAGTAGTGGCCGTCATGAAAGTCGGGATCTGAGCTAATAGCCTGACGAGCGACTTCATTAAAGCCGATGTTTTGTGCCGATAACTTTGGTGCGGCAGCGATTACTATCGCATGTGCAATGCGTTCAGGGTAATCAATCGCCCATTGCAATGCCTGCATTCCACCTAAACTACCACCAATAACAGCAGCAAACTTTTTAATGCCGAGTTCGTCTGCCAGTAAAGTTTGGCTGTAAACCCAGTCTTTCACCGTTACAATAGGAAAGTCGCGACCATATGGTTTGTTTGTTTTTGGATTGGGGCTCATTGGGCCGGTTGAACCCTTGCAACCACCTAAATTATTTGGGCAGATGATAAAAAATTTATTGGTGTCAAAGGGTTTGCCAGGGCCGATATAGGCATCCCACCAGCCGGGTTTTTTGTCATCTGCCGAATTATAGCCGGCGACATGCTGGTCACCACTGAGCGCATGGCAAACAAGAATGGCATTGGATTTTTTTGTGTTTAACTCGCCATAGGTTTCATAAATAAGATCAAATTCAGGCAGGCTTATTCCACACTCTAATTTTATTGCCTGTGCGAAATGATGCGTTTGTGGGCTAACGATGCCAACAGAATCATTCGCTATTGTTGTTTGCTTTGAGGCGGGTACTGAATTGGGCATGAAATAAGTTTGTATCGTTATTGTTTAATTGAGTCGTCAGTCTAATGAGCTTGGGATCCCGATGCAAGTTTCCAGTTGAAAGGGGTGAAAAATAGTTTGTTTTAACGGTGTTTTTCTTAAGGTTTTTATTGGTAAGCCGCTATAAGCTTATATTCAATCGAAAGGACGGTTACATGGCGACAGTATTGGCAGTCGATGATTCGAAAGTGATGCGCGACATGATGCGAGTGGTGCTGGAAAAGAATGGTCACGAGGTAGAGACAGCCGAAGATGGCTTGCAGGCACTGGAAATTGCCGGGCAGCGCTGTTTCGATGTTGTTTTTTCTGATATTAATATGCCGAAGATGAGCGGTATCGCTCTGGTTGCTAAATTAAGAGAATTACCGGGCTATGAGCATATTCCCATTTTAATGGTGACAACGGAAAGTGCAGATTATCGTAAGAAGAAGGCTAAGGTGAATGGTGCAACAGGCTGGCTTGAAAAACCCATTTCTGAGGCACGTTTGCTTAAGGCGCTTGCCAAGGTGCTGGGTTAGCTTTTATTTAAATCCAGATTCCCCGTCCGCTTGCGGTGGGCACAAAACCGTTGGGGCTTCCAAAGGGGAGAAGCGGGGCTCTTCCCTTTGGTCGTCAACAGGCTTATACCCTGTTGACGATATATAATTGGTTTTAAGCCACTTGTGCATCTGATTTGTGGTTTTCAATAAACCATTCTAACGGTTTATTGAGTGTTTCCATTAGTTTATTCAGATCCTGTAACTGGCTTTGCAGTACTTCTGCTGTTTTACCTAATTCAGTCATACGCGATTGTAAGGTATCACGTGATTCATTAATTTTACGTAAACTTTCAAGGCGTTTTTCCATTTGATCTTTATGCTCTTTAATACGAGTAACCAATGGCAACATTGCAGCCTTGCTCCATGAATTGGCTTCCTGGTGCGCCTGATAAAGTGTATTCCGTGCATGCGAGACCATGGATATAAAGAATTTCTTTACCACAAAAGCTTGTTCGGTCATGGTCATGACCGGGCTATTGCGATAAGCCTCGGCCTCAAAATATAAGCGTTCCAGATCACGTTTGTATTTTACAATACTGAATAACCGAGGTTTGGTTTCGGTTAAGCCATGTTCCTTGTTGAATTGCCGATAAATTGTTTGTACCAGTCGATTTACATTTTCAACGTGTTTATTGGCGGTGTCCATAGTGCCGTTAATAATGTCAAAAAACTCTTTCATGCTTTTTTTCAACTTCATTGTCGACCAGGCGCCAGTCATATTTTTGCGTGTTTTAGCCATTAACTTATCCAATGCATTAATGCTGAGAGTGCTTAGCAACTGAGAATGATGGTCGTTAAACATTTTTTTATTGGCCTGGAAACTTTCAACTGACTTATGGTACACGGTTTGTTCCTGACGGGTTTTTTTCATTAAGTGAATAATCACGTCTTCATTTTTACCGCTTAGATTATTTAATTCCTTGAGCTGGTTATTCGCTTCGGCTAGCCGGGAAGCAATCATACTTTGCGCTTCTTTTGCCATGCTGCCAATTTCACCGACAATGTTTTCGCGCACAATATTTTGTTTCGACGGTAGGATGTCTTTCGATAAAATAGATTCTAGCGCAAGGATATTACTGCGTTTAATTAAATCAACATCATGGCGAATTTTGGCAAGTAAACCTTTTTGTGCGGAAACCGGGTAAACACTGGTGCTTTCAATGTTTAACATTCTTGCGGTGGTGGTGCACTGGGTGGTAATGCTTTTGTTTATCCCAGCCTCGTCTTTGAGTTCATCCCATAAGGTGTCAATTTTATTGAGTACCACAATACGCCCGCTTTTTGCTTCACCACCGAGAGGTTCAACATAGTGCTTCCACATTTCCATATCGGATCTAGTAACACCGGTATCGGCAGCCAGTACAAAAACAACGGCCTGCGCACTGGGCAGCATATTCAGGGTGAGCTCAGGTTCGGTACCCATGGCATTTAAACCTGGTGTATCTATAATGGTTAAGCCTTCTTTTAAAAGCGGGTGCGGGAAACTGATGATTGCGTGTCGCCACATGGGAATTTCAACTTTACCATCGGGCCCCACATGTGCGCTGTCTTCAGGGGAGTGCAGCGCGAGTTTAATGGCTTCTTCGGGGCTGACTTTTTTTGTTCGAACAATTTCCTGAAAGGTTTCTGACATGGCTTCGGATGAATTAGTGTCTAAATCCATATGCGTCCAGTTAACGGGATCTTTCTTTAAGTCGTTGATGCTGGCTTCGTCTAGTCGGGTTTCTATTGGCAATAAGCGAATGTAATTTTTCTGTGTCGTATTGTCATAAAATAATTCAGTTGGGCACATGGTGGTGCGGCCGGCTTCGGAAGGCAGTAAGCGTCGGTCATATTCAGAGAAGAAGATGGCATTGATTAGCTCAGTTTTTCCGCGTGCAAATTCTGCAACAAAGGCAATGGTCAGATGGTCACTTTTTAAAGTCTGGATAAGCTCATAAATGCGCAGTTCAACTTCGCTGCTGCTCATTTTGTTGGTTTCTAACCACTTCTGGAAGCTCTCTATGGAAGCTACGAGCTCTGTTTTCCAACGGCCATAGGCCTGCATTTGGTCTGTAAAACGTTCAGTTGCCATCTGTATTGCTCAATAATAAATTTTGATTAAATAAATATAGCCTTAAATATCAGTAAAGTACACGGTTTTATTGAACTAGCACATTAAAATGTGACAAAGGTTTTGTACTTGTTTGTTGGCATAGTCATGTTAACGGCAAGGTTGCTTAAAATTTTAGCTAAACTTTAGCCAGTTTGTTGCCTGTTTGGTGGAAATAGAAGCGTGTTTGCCGGATGAGAGGCTGTGGTGTGTTTAAGTGGCCGTTTTGTCTTTAAATCCGCATGGAATTTAATAACGTACTGTTTTTAAAGCTAAAAAAGGTATTTCGCATTAGGGAAAGCAAGGTTTTTAAAGAGGTAAACCAGATAATCGACAAAGGCCAGCTTTATAAAAGTGAGCGCCAGTAAGGCAAACAATGGTGACAAATCCATACCTGACATGGGTGGGAGCAGGCGACGAATGGGTTGCATAATCGGGTTGGTGAGTTGGCTCAGAAGCCCGATAACGGGGTTGTAACTGGCTGGATTAATCCAGCTCACAATGGCCAGAATTAAAATGCCAAAAATATAAACATTAACCCACAGGCTGAGTAATGTAGCCAATGCCCAGGGAACCATACCGGGAAAGCTTGGCATAGGCTGGCTGGGAAGCAGCCCGATAACCAAAAACTCAATATTTTGTAATAAAATGAGTAATACAATGGCAGCAAAATCAATACCACGATAGCTGGGGATAAAGCGGCGTAATGGCATTAATGGTGGATTGGTGATTTTGTAAATAAACTGTGAAATTGGGTTACTAAAGTCCGCATGCACCCATTGGAATAAAAAGCGTAGCATGACGGCCAGAATATAGGCACCAAATAAGGCGCTGATTAAAAAGCTACTGGCGTTTCCTAAATGTGAGCCCATTTGTTTTTCCTACAATTTGTTTATTTTTGATCGAGTTCAACCGCAAGCTGTTTAGAGCGATCATACGCAGCTTGCATGGCTTTACCAAATATTTCAATTAACTGGTTATCGACCAGCGTATTTATAGCTTGTTCTGTTGTGCCACCCGGTGAGGTCACGCGTTGCCGTAATGTGGCTGGTGAGTCACTGCTTTGTGAGGCCAGCGTGGCCGCGCCCAGGGCTGTTTGCAATGTTAGCTGCTTTGCGGTTTCGGCGTTTAAGCCCAGTTTTTCAGCTGCAGATTGCATGGCTTCCATCACCAGAAAAAAATAGGCCGGGCCGCTGCCGGACAGGGCTGTTACCGAATCTAGTAAGTCCTCACTATCAACCCACAGTGCAATACCAGTGGCTTGCATAATAATATCGGCATACTCTTTTTGTTGGGTTGAAACGTGCCTATTGGCGTAAAGTCCGCTTGCGCCGCATTGCACTAACGCGGGCGTATTAGGCATGGCGCGGATAATCGCCACATCGCTGTCGAGCCATTTTGCCAGTGAGTTAATTTTTAAACCGGCGGCAATGGACAAAAATACGGCCTCAGTTTCGCTGGCATCGAGCTCAGCGAGAACCGATTGCATTACTTGCGGTTTAACCGCCAGTACTACTACATCACATTGTTCGATAAGTTGCTGGTTGGATGTGGCAGCGGTAATGCCAAAGTCATTGGCTAATTGCGTTAATGTATCTGCCGATTGATCATAAACCTGGATATTAATACTAGAGCCCGAGTCGGCTACGAGCCCACCAATAATACTGCGCGCCATATTGCCGCCGCCAATAAAACCGATTGAGAAAGAAGCCTTTATTGCTGTTGAATGTGTTTTTGGCATACTGTATACCCTAATGGATAAGTCTTTCATTTGCCAAGCTTTTCATTTATTTCGAGACCCAAAAATAGCCGTGCCTACCCGCACCATGGTTGCGCCTTCGGCAATGGCTGCATCTAAGTCATTACTCATTCCCATCGACAAAGTATCGAGGGTGCCTGTTACTGGCAATTTCTCGAATAATTGGCGTAATGTTGCAAAGGCCGCGTGTTGTTGCTGTGTATTTGAAGTTGCCGGTGGAATGGCCATCAGCCCATGTAATTCAAGTCGAGGCAATGTGTTAATGGCGGTTGCCAGTGTATTTAATTCTTCTGCTCTGACACCGGCTTTTTGGGCTTCGTTGCCAAGATTAACCTGAATACAAATTTTTAAGGGTGGCAAATGTGCCGGGCGTTGCTCACTGAGTCGCTGGGCTATTTTTAAGCGATCAACACTGTGTACCCATTGAAAATGTTCAGCAATGACGCGGGTTTTGTTGGACTGAATGGGTCCGATGTAATGCCATTCCAGATCAAAACCGGCTTTGCTCAGGCTTTGAATTTTTGGCAATGCATCCTGTAAATAATTTTCCCCGAAGCGGATTTGGCCTGCTTCGGCAATGGCTTTTACCGCTTCAACCGTTTGAGTTTTACTCACAGCAAGTAAAAGAACATCAGCCGGGTTGCGCTGGCAGGCTTTTGCGGCATCTGTGATCTGGGTCTGTACGGCTTTAAGGCGTTGCGCTAGTGTAGTCATTATTTGAAACAGTCCTTAATAAATAAGAACTTAACTTGCCCTTTATTGGGTGACAATGTAGTTTAGAAAATGTGTTTCTGGCCGATAGTAAATTGTCAGCTAGACTATTATATATAAACAGCCCCCTTAAAGGTAATGGGAAAAAGAAAGACATTATGGATATTACAGAATTACTCGCTTTTGGCGTTAAAAATGGCGCATCCGATTTACACTTATCCGCTGGTTTGCCTCCGATGATTCGTGTCGATGGTGACATTAAACGCATTAATGTACCACCGCTTGAGCATAAAGTAGTGCATTCGCTGGTTTATGACATTATGAATGATAAGCAGCGCAAAGATTATGAAGAATTTCTGGAAACTGATTTTTCATTTGAAATCCCGGATCTTGCGCGTTTTCGGGTCAATGCCTTTAACATTAACAAAGGGGCAGCGGCTGTTTTTAGAACCATTCCATCTAAAGTACTTTCGATGGAAGAACTGGGTTGCCCAGGCATTTTTAGGGATATATCCGATGCCCCGCGTGGTGTAGTGCTGGTGACCGGGCCAACCGGCTCAGGCAAGTCGACCACCTTAGCCGCGATGGTGGATTATAAAAATGAAAAAGAACACGGGCATATATTAACGATTGAAGACCCCATTGAATTTGTTCACGAAAGTAAAAAGTGCCTGGTGAACCAGCGCGAAGTGCATTTACATACACACGGATTTAACGAAGCATTGCGTTCTGCTTTACGGGAAGATCCGGATATTATTCTGGTGGGTGAATTGCGAGATTTAGAAACCATTCGTTTAGCATTGACTGCTGCTGAAACGGGGCATTTAGTTTTTGGTACGCTGCATACCAGTTCAGCCGCTAAAACCATTGACCGGATTATTGACGTATTTCCCGCTGCAGAAAAAGACATGGTACGGTCGATGTTATCGGAATCTTTACGCGCGGTAATATCGCAAACACTGATGAAGAAGATTGGTGGTGGCCGGGTGGCAGCACACGAAATTATGATTGGTACACCGGCAATACGAAATCTGATCCGCGAAGATAAAGTTGCACAAATGTATTCGGCTATTCAAACCGGCAATCAGGTGGGTATGGTTACGTTAGATCAAACTTTGCAGGATTTGGTTGCGCGGGGTATTGTCAGCAAGCAAGAGGCACGTATGCGGGCCATGAATAAAGCCGACTTCGAATAGGGACGAATAACGAGAAGCTCGATTGCGGCGTTATAAACTTTCTCGAAATGCTCACTTACTAATGTAAGCTCCGTGTTCTCCAAAGTTTATGCCTTGCACTCAAGCTTCTCGTTATCCGTGATAGATATGGCTTCACTTACTAAAATTTATTTAAGGTTATGTGATGGATTTTGAATCGTTACTAAAATTAATGGTACACAAGAATGCGTCGGATTTGTTTATTACAGCCGGGGTTGCGCCGAGTCTGAAAGTGAATGGCAAGTTAGCACCGGTTACGCAGGGTACTTTAACGCCGTCGCAATCGCGTGAAATTGTTTTAAGTGTTATGTCGCCAGCGCAGCGTGAAGAATTTGAACGTACCAGTGAATGTAATTTTGCAATATCGGCATCGGGTATTGGCCGTTTTCGTGTTAGTGCTTTTGTGCAACGTAACCATGCGGGCATGGTATTACGTAAAATTGAAACAACCATCCCGACGATTGAAGAATTAGGTTTGCCTGAAATACTTCGTGATTTGGCCATGACCAAGCGCGGGCTGGTGTTATTTGTGGGTGCCACCGGTTCAGGTAAGTCAACATCCTTAGCCTCGATGATTGGTTTTAGAAACAAAAACAGTACTGGCCATATTATCAGTATTGAAGATCCCATCGAATATATACATCACCATGAAGGCTGTATTATTACCCAACGTGAAGTGGGGCTGGATACAGAATCTTTTCAAACTGCGTTAAAAAATACATTGCGGCAAGCGCCCGATGTTATTCTTATTGGTGAAATACGCACAAGGGAAACAATGGATCATGCGATAGCCTTTGCAGAAACAGGCCACCTTTGTTTGGCGACCTTGCACGCGAATAACGCAAATCAGGCAATGGATAGAATTATTAACTTCTTCCCAGAAGATCGTCGCAATCAGTTATTGTTAGACTTGTCTTTAAATATGAAAGCCGTTGTGGCGCAGCAACTTATTCCCAGACCGGATGGTTCAGGTCGGGTTTTGTGTGCCGAGATTTTAATTAATACACCTTTGATGGCTGATGTTATTCGCAAAGGTGAAATTCATGAAATGAAAAGCCTGATGTCACGCTCCAGACAAAATGGCATGCTCACGTTCGATCAGGCTTTATATGATTTATATAAAGAAGGTGAGATTACTTATGAAGATGCCATTAATCATGCCGATTCAGCGAATGAGCTGAGATTAATGATTAAACTGGGTGATTCACAGGGTGATGTGAACGCTATTTCTGCTGCATTGGATGGGGTAACGATAGAAGAAACTAATTAATGGTGCATAAGTAGAATGTGAAAATAAAAAAGGGGCGAATTGCCCCTTTTTTATTGTTCTCATTAAATGAAGCTCAAAATATGTAAACGATATTTATTTTATTTCTAGACAGCCAGCAGCGATTAGTTTGCAATAATGCTGGTATGCAACACACCAATTTCTTTACCATTACTAACAACAGGTATTGATAGTTGAATACTGCTTAATTTTGTTGTTGGGTCGGCTTTAGGTTTTTTTGAGTTCCATACTTTTCCGCGAATGGCTTTAGCAAAGGCCGGGCGTTTTTCGATATTAAAGATAGCCGGTTTTTTACTGCCAGCAACGAGGTTACCTGTTTTATCACGTAAAAACAGTTTGCCGAGTGTTTTATCCTGTTCCCATGCAAATAATTTTTTACCAGCAGAGCTGGTTAAAAAAGGTTTTACTTTAGCATCGGTTGCAGAAAGTTTATTCCATGTTTTATTATTCATTTTTAATTTACGGCTATTTGCCTGCATAACGGCTTTAATAATAACCGGATCTTTTGCCCATTCAGCAAGTTTAGTTTTGTAAATATCGAGCTTTACCTGCAATTCAGGGGGGAGTTCGCTTGCCTGTGAGTAAGAAAAGCTAAACAGAGCAATAAGTACAGCCGTAACAAGTTTAATTCGAAGAGGTTGTAATGTGTGTGTCATTAATTTTATTCCTTTAGGTTAGATGTTCGTCCATATATTTTGAGCTGCGAGATTATAGCGTTAAGACTAATAAAACTATGAAGTGGTTGGCATTATAAATTTTGAGCGAATAGTTTGTGACGGGTTTCAATATAATTTTATTGCTATAGAGCCGGTAATGGGATTGCAGTGCTTATTTATAAATATTGGCTAATAACTGTGCCGGAATATTGACTCTAGTGTTAAATTCAGGCGTAACGACTTAGAGGTATTTTGTGTGCAGGTACATAAAGTTGGTTAAGTCTGGATTTATATTCGGCGAAAAATGGCGAGTTAAGTCTGTAAGTACTATATTCAGTTAGTGGTGAACCGGGTAGCTATAGATATTGTCAAATTAGTTCTAATGCTAATTTAACCACCGGCGCTAAAATAATATCAAGGAACAGGTGAAATATGAAACTCGCAATGATCGGTTTGGGAAAGATGGGTGCAAATATGGTGCGTCGATTAGTGGGCGATGGGCATGAGCTTATTGTATTCAATCGGTCGCCAGATACGGGAATAACATTATCAAAAGAGCTTGATAATGTTATTCCCGTTAGTAACCTTGATGATCTGATTAAAGCACTCGCACCACCGCGTATTATCTGGTTAATGGTGCCCCATCAGGTTGTGGATCAAAGCATTGCAGATTTATTAAACGCGGGTATGTCTAAAGGCGATGTTTTGATTGATGGGGGCAATTCAAATTTTAATTTAAGCCAGCAGCGTGCAGCCGAGCTTCAACAGTCAGATATTCATTTTGTGGACTCCGGTACATCCGGCGGTGTTTGGGGTTTGGAAAACGGTTATAGCATTATGGTGGGTGGCAGCGATGAGGCTGTCGCCATTATTCGCCCAATACTGGAGTCACTGGCGCCTGCGAAAGATAAAGGTTGGGGGCATGTGGGGCCGGCCGGAGCAGGACACTATGTGAAAATGGTGCATAACGGGATTGAATATGGAATGATGCAGGCGTTTGCTGAAGGTTTTGAGCTTCTTGAGGCCAAGGATGAGATGAGTCTAGATTTACAGCAGATTTCAGAAATTTGGCAGCATGGCAGTGTGGTGCGATCCTGGTTGCTCGATTTAATGGCCGATGCTTTTTCCAGTGATAAAAATTTGTCGTCACTCAGTGATTACGTTGACGACTCCGGTGAAGGCCGTTGGATGGTACAAGACTCAATTAACCTGGCCGTACCCACCCCCGTATTAACGCTGGCCTTACAAATGCGCTTTCGCAGCCGTCAGGATAACTCTTTTGCGGGCAAGGTACTAAATGCAATGCGAGCCGGCTTTGGTGGGCATAGCATTCGGCCGGTTGAATAATATTTAAAGAGGCAACGATGGAAGAAGCACTAACAACTCAATGTTTAGGCGAGCCAACGGAGCCAACCAATATTGTTATTTTTGGTGCCGGTGGCGACTTAACCAAACGTAAACTGATACCGGCCCTGGTTAAAATGTTGCGCTGTGGTTTGTTACACTCTGAGAGTAAAATTATTGGTGTGCTAAAAGGGCGGACTAACGAAGCTTGGCTAAACAGCTTGCGTCAGGGTCTGACGGATTATTCAGCTAATATTGAAATGAATGATCAGCAATGGGCCGAATTTTCTTCCCGTTTAAAAATGATTGACGGCGATTTACAGGATGAGCAAACCTACACTGACTTAGCGACCTCACTTGAATTATTAGACGGGCATACTAATGCCATGTTTTACTGTGCTGTGCCACCTGATTGGTATACCACCATAGCGGCAGGTTTGCATAAACATGGCCTGGACAATGAAAGTAATGGTTTCCGGCGGGTGGTTATTGAAAAACCCTTTGGCATGGATTTAGATAGCGCCCGTCAGTTAAACCATGACTTACAAGCACTATTAAATGAATCCCAGATATACCGTATTGACCACTATCTGGGTAAAGAAAGTGTGCAGAACCTGTTAGTTTACCGCTTTGCTAATAGTATTCTGGAACCCTTATGGAATCGAAATTTTATTGATCATATTCAAATCTCGGCAGCTGAAGAGATTGGCATAGAATACCGTGCCAATTACTATGAAAAGTCGGGCGCATTACGTGACATGATCCAGAGCCATTTAATGCAGGTGATGACGCTGGTGGCGATGGAACCGCCGGTTGAATTTACTGCAGATGCCGTGCGTGACGAAAAAATAAAAGTGCTACGTGCCGTTCGCCATTTAGAACCTGAACAGGTTAAGCAGCAAACAGTTGCAGCACAATACAGTTCAGGGGAAAGTGGTAAAGAAAAGGTCACTGCGTATGTGGCAGAAGAAGGTGTGTCCCCCGACTCTGTAACGGAAACATTTTCCGGGGTGCGGTTTTACATAGACAACTGGCGCTGGCAAGGTGTTCCCTTTATTCTCTGGACTGGCAAACGTTTACCCAGACGTGTTTCTGAAATTGTTATTCGGTTTCGTAAGCTGCCGTTTAACCTGTTTGACACGCATGCCACGCCCCCCATTGCTAATTCACTGGTTTTTCGTTTACACCCGGATGAAGGTATTTTTTTACGGATGAATGCAAAAATGCCGGGGTTAACCACCGACACACAGCGAATGGTGATGCGTGCGCCTTATTCTGAAGATGGCATGGATGTTTCTGATGCCTATGAAGTATTAATACATGATGTGTTAATGGGCGATGCAACTTTATTTTCACGTGCCGATGAAGTTGAAGAGTCCTGGTCTATTATTGAACCAATATTAAACGGGTGGAAAGATCGTTTATCTGTCGAGCGTTATCGTTCCGGGACATGGGATATTCCAGGAATGGATGCGTTATTTTCTGACTGTGTCGGTGGATGGCATAAGCCAGGTTAATTAAAGTGCATAAATGGTTTGTATATAAAGAGTTTGAGCAGGCTGCTAAAGCAGCGGCCGAGTTTATTGCGGATAAAATTGAAACGAGTATCCAGCAAAAAAATATTTGTCGTGTCGTATTACCCGGTGGTAACACACCAAAATACTGTTTAACTTATCTTGCGGAAAAAAAATTGCCCTGGGAAAAAGTACATTGGTATTTGGGTGATGAACGGTGTTTTCCGGCAGGACACGCTGAACGTAACGATGTGATGCTGGATAAATATTTATGGTCAAAAATAACCGATACGCATATTTACCGAGTGCCAACTGAAAAGGGAGTCGAAGAGGCCGCTGCGGTGTATCGTGATGTTATTGCCGGTTTTGATTGTTTTGACCTTGCCTTTCTGGGGATTGGTGAAGATGGGCATACAGCAAGTTTATTTCCCGGTAATGATGCTTTGAGCGATACACGTTCGGTTATTCCCATTTACCATTCACCTAAGCCACCAGGTGAACGGGTATCGCTGAGTATGGAAACCTTAAAACGAACATTAAACCGCGTGGTATTGGCAGGCGGTAAGGAAAAGGCGTCGATAATTGCCCGCATTAAGGCAGGTGAGCCGCTACCGATAAATTGTCTGGGTGATATTTACTGGTTCGTTGATGAAGGAGTGGTTGCTTCGAGCATTTGAAATGAATTTCTGGATTAACTGAATTTGTACACTATATTTACATTATCGTAGTGTAAGTGTTTTTCTATTAAAAAAATATTATTGTGTACAAAAGGAGGTTTATTATGAATATGCAGGAAATACGCGGTAGGGCAAAAGACTTTGGCATTAAAACATCACACCTGAGCAAGCTTAAATTAATTCAGGAGATCCAGCTTTCTGAAGGAAATTTTAATTGTTTTGCATCGGCAACAGACGGCGAATGTGATCAGATGAATTGTTCATGGCGTGACGATTGTTTTGCCGCGGCGAAAAAATTACACAGTTAGCATATTAAACTGCCTTTATTGCTTGTTGATACAGGCGAACATAGTGCTCAGCACTTGTTTTCCATGAAAAGTCGCCACTCATGGCGTTATGCTGTAGTTGACGCCATTGTTCTGGTTTTTTATACATCACGAGCGCCCGTTTAATAGCCGCTAGCAGTGCACTGGAATTTTTATTTTTTAAGACAAAACCATTGGCTGCACCATAAGTGCTATTTTTTTCACTGGCATTGATAACCGTATCGGCCAGCCCACCGACCGGCGTGACGATGGGTAAGGTGCCGTAACGTAAGCTGTATAACTGGTTAAGGCCACAAGGTTCAAAGATCGAGGGCATTAAATACATATCGCTGGCGGCTTCAATTCGGTGTGCCAGAGCTTCATCATAGCCAATGGTAACGTGCAGTTTATCGGGATGTTGGCTGGCCCAGTTGGACAGCTGTCGCTCATAATGCGATTCTCCCGTGCCGAGAATAACGAATTGAACGGCTAGCGACAATATTTTTTCCAGGGAATCCAGAATAAACTCCAGACCTTTTTGCTCCACTAAACGGCTGACCATGCCTATTAATGGAATGCTGACATTAACCGGTAATGATAGTTCCTGTTGCAACGCTGTTTTATTCAGCGATTTTTTATTTAATGACCGCTGATTATATTTTTGCTTCAGATAAGGGTCGGTTCCCGGGTTCCAGTGTTTTTTATTGATGCCATTAAGTATCCCGCTAAGATCCTTTCTTCGATGTTTTAAAAGGCCACTCAGGCCATAACCGTATTCTGGTTGCAAAATTTCTTTAGCATAATTAGGGCTTACGGCTGTTATTTTATCAGCATAAGCCAGCCCGCCTTTTATAAAGGATAACTGGTCATAAAATTCCAGACCATCAGGATGCCAGAGTTTTTTGGGTAACTTTAAATCTGTAAAAGTCTGTTTATTAAAAACACCCTGATAAGCGAGATTGTGAATCGTGAAAACGGTGGCGGGTCTTTTGGAACTCAGGCTTAACAAGGCGGGCACAAGGCCAGACTGCCAGTCATTACAATGCACTACATCGGGGTACCAGCTTAGTGCCAGTTTGTTTAAGGCGATATCAACAGCGGCATAACACAGAACTGCAAAACGCAGTGCATTATCATCCCATTCATGACCATGATGATCGGTGTAAGGGCCACCCGGACGATTAAAGGCGGCAGGACAATCCACCAGCCAGACAATAACATGGCTGCCAGGTAAGCGGCTTTCAATAATGCTAACGGCTTGATTGTGGTAGCGGGTTTTTGCCAGGATTTTTTTCTTTTTAATTTTCTTCAGGACTTCAGGATAAGCCGGTAATAATAATCGAACATCCTGTGACAGCTTTAATAAGGCGGCTGGTAAACTACCGGCAACATCAGCCAGCCCACCGGTTTTAATCAGTGGAAAGGCTTCGCTGCTAATATAAAGAATTTTACTCATGGTCTTTTTTTGAGTACCAGGCCTGCCAGTGGTGGCAGAGTTAATTCGAGAGAGGCCGGCTGGTTCATCCATTTAATATTTTCAGCTTGAATGCTGGAATGGCTGCCTGCGTTACTGCCTGAATAATAGTCTGAGTCAGAATTAAAAATAATATCATACTCTACCAGTTCCGGCACACCGATGCGGTAGGCTTCGCGTACAATGGGTGTAAAATTTAAGATAACAATAATAGACTCCTGCTCTGATTTTCTTAAGTAGGACAAAACAGATTGTTCGGTATCATGGCAGTCGATCCATTCAAATCCACAATCGTCAAAATCATATTGGTGCAGGGCGGCTTGTTGCTTGTATAAGCTGTTTAGATCCGATACCAGTTTTTTAACACCGGCATGGAGCGGGTATTGCAGCACATACCAGTCCAGTTCTTTATCATGATCCCATTCTTCACCCTGCCCAAATTCACAGCCCATAAACAGGAGTTTTTTTCCGGGATAAGTGAACATATAAGTATAGAGTAAGCGCAAGTTTGCAAACTGTTGCCATTCGTCGCCGGGCATTTTGTATAACAGGGAACTTTTACCGTGCACCACTTCATCATGTGAGAAAGGCAGGATAAAATTTTCAGTAAATAAATATAACAGACCAAAGGTTAACTGATCGTGGTGGTAATGACGATGTACTGGATCCTTTGACAAATAGATTAAACTGTCATGCATCCAGCCCATATTCCACTTCATACTAAAACCAAGCCCGCCGATATTGGTTGGTCGTGTTACCTGCGGCCATGCGGTGGATTCTTCTGCCATTATCAATGTGCCGGGAAACTGGGCATGCGTGGCGGTATTTAACTCGCGAAGAAATTTAATAGCTTCAATATTCTCGTTACCGCCATGGCGGTTAGGCAGCCAGTCACCTTCCTCGCGGGAATAATCCAGATAAAGCATTGAAGCCACGGCATCAACGCGTAAGCCGTCAATGTGATACTCCTCTAGCCAGAATATAGCACTTGAGACTAGAAAGTTTTTAACTTCGTTGCGGTCATAGTTATATATTAACGTGCCCCAGTCACGGTGTTCTCCGCGGCGTGGATCTTCATGTTCATATAATGCACTGCCATCAAATTTTGCCAGGCCGTGTGCATCTTTTGGAAAATGCGCTGGCACCCAGTCGAGTAAAACACCAATATTATGTTGATGGCAGTAATCCACAAAATAACGAAAATCCGCCGCGCTGCCAAAACGGCTTGTTGCTGCAAAGTAGCCTGTGGTTTGATAACCCCAGGAAGCGTCCAGAGGGTGTTCAGTAATGGGCAACAGTTCAATATGGGTAAAGCCGGTTTCTTTTATATAATCGACCAGCCGATGAGCCAGCTCCCGATAATCCAGAAACTGGCCACGGTCATCACGTTGCCATGAACCAAGATGGCATTCGTAAATGGAAAGGGGTTCGTGCAACCAGTTACGTTGTTCTCTGGCTGTTAGCCACTTCTGGTCTTGCCAGTTGAATTTAACAGTATCAAGAACAACAGAGCCGGTGCGTGGTCGCAGTTCGAGTTGTTGTGCATAAGGATCTGATTTGGAATGAATTTCTCCAGAACGGCTATGCCGGATTTCAAATTTATACAGTGCGCCATTTTCTACTTCAGGAATAAAAAGTTCCCATACCCCACTGGCTCCCCGTGAACGCATCGGGTGGCGGCGGCCATCCCAGTTATTAAAATCACCAATGACACTTACGCGCGAAGCATTAGGTGCCCAGGTGGCAAACAGCACTCCACGAATTCCCTCAATCGTTTTAACATGCGCCCCAAGAATTTGGTAAATGTGCAGATGTTTTCCAGCGGAGAACAGGTTTAAATCATAATCTTCTATTTGCGGTTTAAAGCTATAGGGGTCGTGATAGGTGTTCACGTTATTTTTGCTGCTGGTGCGGGTGATTAGATAATGTTCTTCAATTTGATCAAGCTGTTGCAGGCAGGCAAAGAAGTCACTGTTAGCAAGACGTAATGTTGGGATGTTTTTTTCGCTGATGTTTAATTGATCTGTATCAGGTGAATACAACAGAATATAGCTATCATGTGGGGTTGTCTGCTTACCTAAAACCTTAAACGGGTCATGATGATTTGCCTGTGCGATCTTTTTGAGATCATCCTTGAGCGTCTTATAGATTAAGCTCGCTTTATCTGCTGCTGAACTATTGAATCGGGGCATAAACAGGCTATCCTTAATAGACATTTATATTTACATTAATAATAGTTGTTATTTATTGTATTTGTACAGCGTTAGACAAGTTCTGTACATACTTTCATTGTTGTTATTTTATACGCAAAAGCAGGTTTTATTCAGGCTATTAAGGTTGAACTTAATTTTATGCCAGGCTACTAATATACATTGACCCCACATGTGTGGGTAGTCAGATTGCTGTCACCATAGTCTCAAGGTTATTTAATATTGTTGATAAGGAACTTCTTTTACCGGGATATAAATCAATAAAGGCAAAAATACACGGATGAAAAAACAAAAGTCACCACGCTTTGTCAGTAACCTGACTCGAAATACTCTGGCTTTAATTATGGCAGGTGGTCGGGGAGAACGGTTAAAACATTTAACAAAATGGCGTGCAAAACCCGCAGTGCCATTTGGTGGAAAATTTCGAATCATTGATTTTCCGCTTTCAAACTGCATTAATTCGGGCATACGCCGAATTGGCGTTATAACCCAGTACAAGGCACATTCGCTTATTTTACATATACAGCGGGGGTGGGGACATTTGCGTGGTGACTTTGGTGAATTTGTTGAGTTGCTACCAGCACAACAGCGCATTGAAGCTTCATGGTATGCCGGTACAGCCGATTCCATTTACCAGAATCTAGATATTATCCGTTCACATTCACCCGACTATGTCCTGATCCTTGCCGGGGATCATATCTATAAAATGGATTACGGTGCCATGCTTGCAAAGCATGTCAAAAGCAAGGCTGATGTTACGATTGGTTGTATTGAGGTGCACCGTGAGGAGGCCTCTGCACTTGGAGTAATGGGGGTTGATAAAGATTTACGTATACATAGTTTTGCCGAAAAACCAGAGCAGCCTGAAACCGTACCGGGCAAGCCTGATGAATCGTTGTGTTCAATGGGTATCTATATCTTTAATACCGAACTGTTATTTGAATTACTCATTCGTGATGCGGATACGCCTAACTCCAGTCATGATTTCGGCAAAGATATTATTCCTTATGTCATAAAAAAATACCATGTTTTTGCTTACCCGTTTATTAATGCCAGTAGTGGCATACAGTCTTACTGGCGAGATGTAGGCACGGTGGACGCTTTTTGGGAAGCGAATCTGGAATTGATTGGCGTCACACCCGAGCTTAATTTGTATGATGATGAATGGCCCATCTGGACTAGCCAGGAACAATTACCTCCGGCTAAATTTATTTTTGATGATGATAAAAGGCGCGGTATGGCTATCGATTCAATGGTATCCGGTGGTTGTATTATTTCTGGTGCCAAGGTGCGTCATTCACTGCTCTTTTCGAATGTGACAGTCGATGATTATTCCAAGGTCGAAGCGTCGGTGATTTTACCGGATGTGACCATTGGCAAGCACTGTAAAATCTACCATGCAGTGATTGATAAAGGTTGTGAGATTTCGGATGGTACAATAATAGGGAAAAATGAAGAGGAGGATAAAAAACGTTTTCATGTTTCACCAAACGGTGTGGTGTTAGTGACGCCAGACATGTTGGGTCAGGTTATTCATCATGTCCGATAATAATAGCAATGCCACGCCGTTGAATCTGGTTATCTACTGGCACATGCATCAACCCGAATATCGAGACTTGCGCAATGGCGAGTACCATTTACCCTGGACCTATCTGCATACAATTAAAGATTATGTGGATATGGTTGCGCATCTTGAAAATAATGCCCAAGCAAAAGCTGTTGTTAATTTCGCCCCCGTGTTGCTTGAACAAATTGATGACTACGCACAGCAGCTCGATGGTTACTTGCACCATGGCAAAGCCCTGAGAGATTCTCTTTTATCTGCGTTGGCTGATCCGGTTTTGTCTCTGGATCAGGAAAAACGAGTGCATATTATTAAAGCGTGTTTGCGGGCAAACAAAGAACGCCTGATTGGTCGCTTTTCTGTTTTTCAAATACTGACTGAAATGGCTGAAGTTGCGTTACAGAATTCTGAGCGGCTAACATATTATTCACAACAGTTTTTTGCCGATATGCTGGTGTGGTATCACCTGGCATGGATGGCCGAAACTGTACGCATAACCGATCAACGCATTATTGCGTTAATGAATAAGGGGCAGTGCTTCAGTGTGCGTGATCGTCATTTGATGATTGAGATTATTCATGAACTAATAAGCAGTGTTATTGGGCGTTATAAAAAACTTGCCGAGACTGGCCAGATAGAACTATCCATGACACCATACGCACACCCGATTATCCCGCTACTCATTGATATTAAATCGGCTCAACAAGCGATGCCTGATGCTAAATTACCGCTTGCCGATGAATATCCCGATGGTTGGGAAAGAAGCCGCTGGCATATGCAAAAGGGCATTGAAACGTTTAAACATTTTTTTGGTATGGAGCCACAAGGTTGCTGGCCGTCAGAAGGCAGTATCAGTGCCGAAACCATTCATCTTATTTCCGAAATGGGTTTTAAATGGTTGGCCAGTGGTGAAACCGTGTTGCGAAATTCATTACAAAAGTCAGACATTACTGTCGATAACTGTATTCATCAAGCCTACCAATACCGTGACACCTCTGCCGCTTGTTTTTTTCGAGACGATGGTTTGTCTGACTTAATTGGTTTTAAGTATTCAGACTGGCATGCCGATGATGCGGTGGCAAATCTTATTCATCATTTAGAAGCCATTGCTGAAAAATGCAGTGATAAATCTGATGCGATTGTATCCATCATACTCGATGGAGAAAACGCCTGGGAGTATTATCCACAAAATGGTTATTATTTTTTAAGCGCTTTATATGAAAAGCTGTCTCAACATGACGGGATCAAGTTGACGACATACAGTGACTACCTTGCTTCACATAAAACAATAAAACCACTGAGTGAAATTGTGGCGGGTAGTTGGGTGTTTGGCACCTTGTCAACCTGGATAGGTGACAAAGATAAAAACCGTGCCTGGGATATGCTGGTTGATGCAAAGAAAGTGTATGACAGGGTTATCAATGAAGGGCGATTATCCGGCGAGGAATATGAACTTGCTAAAATACAACTGGCAACCTGTGAGAGCTCGGACTGGTTCTGGTGGTTTGGTGAATACAACTCAGCCGAATCCGTTGCGGCATTCGATGAGCAGTATCGTTTGCATTTAAGTAATCTATATCAACTATTAAACGTCGAGCCACCGGAATATCTGGCCAACGCATTTTCATTTGGTTCTGGCGACCCTATTATGGGGGGCGCAATGTTGCCTGGTCAGCAACTGTAAACAATGCTTAGCAATAACAATCACACACAAATAAAGCGGCCCCGTGCTGCGGGTGTGTTATTGCATCCTACTTCTCTGCCGGGTGCATCAGATAATGGGGACATTGGGCATGAAGCCTACCGGTTTATCGAGTTTCTTCATGCTTGCGGTTTTAAAGTGTGGCAAATGTTACCGCTAGGGCCAACGCATGAGGACAGCTCACCTTATCAGTGTTTATCGTCGCATGCGGGTAATCCTTCTCTTATTAGTATTGACTGGCTGGCAGATAAAGGCTGGCTTGAAAGGGATAAAATTAAATTAAAAGAAACAGACAAAAATTATCGCTCTGCCTGTTTGCACTTTGCAGCAGACTTTTTTTATCAGCTAAAGGATGCGTTCTGGGAAAAAAACATTGATGAATTTTCCGAGGAGCATGCCCATTGGTTGGTAGATTATTCATTATTTATGGCTTTTAAAAAACGTTATAAAAATAACCCATGGTATGACTGGCCGGAACCGGTTCGACACCGAGATAATGATGCGTTGAATGCTGCACGGCAGGATTTAGAGCCATCGATTAAACAGATTGTCTTTGAGCAATTTGTTTTTTTTACTCAGTGGTATGAGATCCGTGGTTATGCAAAACAACATGGTGTGGAACTCTTTGGTGACATGCCTATTTTTGTTGCGCGGGACAGCGCCGATGTTTGGGCACAACGAGAAAATTT
>QIKU01000185.1 GCA_003232015.1 Gammaproteobacteria bacterium | reverse complement strand
GGTGCCGTCAGTGCCATTTTTGAAGCCGACCGGGCAGGAGAGACCGGAGGCCAGTTCTCGATGGGCCTGACTCTCGGTAGTGCGTGCCCCGATGGCGCCCCAACTAATCAAATCCGCGACATATTGTGGCGTTATCAGATCCAGGTATTCCGTTGCCGCGGGCATTCCCAGATTATTGATATCAAGTAATAGCTGACGAGCGACGCGGATGCCTTTATTAATATGATAGCTGTCATTCAGATCGGGGTCATTTATAAGACCTTTCCAGCCGACGGTGGTGCGTGGCTTCTCAAAATAGACTCGCATGACGATTAAAAGATCTTTATCAAGCCGCTTGCGTTGTTCCCGTAATTGCTGTGCATACTCAAGGGCGGCTTTGGGGTCGTGAATGGAACATGGGCCGATTATGACGAGTAAGCGGTCATCCTGATCATTCAGGATATGATGGATGGCATTTCGGGCCGAAATGATGGTCTCAACCGCGCTATCTGAGATCGGCAGCTCATCATGCACCGTATGCGGTGAACTCAGTTCCTTAATTTCCCGGATACGTAAATCGTCGGTCTGGTATTTCATGGTTAAAATTTTGTCTTTATCAGGATTCGGCATTGCTTTATTTAATAATATCAATAGTTTAAGTTTAGTAGTCTATCATGTTAGCAATCCAGTTCACCCCGGATTATGTGAGCTTCTGGCAATATAAGCCATGCCTGGCTCACACCGGCCGAACAGGGAAAAGCTATTCTACTTAGGATGGAAGCTAATGAGAAGTGTATGGACGGGATAAATGGATAACGATATTTACATTTTCTGCATACGCGAATGAAATTTTGGAGTTAATACAACGAATCTTGATTAACCTGGCAATTGATAGTTCTTGGCCGTTATCAGATCTATCCCGCAGTTAAGAGTTTCAACCCAGTTAAGAAATTCGGTGATCATGGCCTTTCCTGCAAAATGTCGGCCATGCTGAGGAACAATCATTTTGATATCCAGTTGGCGTACCATATCAACCCATAACTTGCAGACCTTGTTAGAAACCATATAACGCTTATGAAACGATTCCATAAAGGGAATGTGTTTTTTAAAATCTTTTACTGGCTGCTCGTTATCTTTTGTTGCGATTGATGCACCCATATCACCAGAAAATAAAATCTTGCTTGTGCAATCATAGAACTGGAAATTTCCTACCGAATGAAGAAAGTGCGCGGGTATGATCATAATTTTTCCATTGCCAAGCGGTAATATCGTTCCACCGTCGGGTATACCGACTATACGGTTATTTATATCCGTATCGCGCGTACCTTCAATGGTTTTATTAGACATTAAGTGAGGTAAAAACCGTACCCACAATTCGGAACATAATACTTTTGCTTTTGAAAAATCAAACCACATTCCTAAGGAAGCAATAATATCGGGATCCTGATGAGAAGCAATGACGTAGGCTAGCTCATCCATAGCAGAATATTTTAACATCGAGGTTAATAATGGATGGTATGTAAGCTGTCCCCCAGGATCCAGTAAAGCGGCGTTACCATTGTTAACAATGAGAAACTGATTTGACTGCACCCCAGCGCCTTTGACCAGATCAGAAAACATAATACATTTATGGTCGTTGTCTTCATATAAAATAGTAGCCATTAAGGCCCCCTTACAGTTCAATAATTGAAACAAGCAGCCGTTACTTTATAACGGACAAAAAGCGGGCTTCTTGAATGGGCGTCAATTCAGAGTGCAAGCTGAGGATCTGGGTTGTTGCAGTAGCGGTGAGGAATATGCTAAACCCCGATGGGTCGATGAGTTTTACCTTGAGTTATTAACCTGTTTTCTGTTGTCGCATAACTTCGAGCGCAGTAATAGCCGCGGCGGTGGCTATAAAGGTCTGTTGTAACTCATCCAGCCGTGGCGACACTTTATCGAGCTGTTCCAGGCGCGCAAACTCTTCCAGTTCAGCGGCTATTTTAGCAAGAGGGTTTGCACCGATATTGGCGCTGGTGGATTTGAGGCTGTGGACGTGACGACGAGATTCTTCGGCATTGTTATCATTAAGGGCGGTCGTCAATTGTTCTAGCAGGCGAGTACTGTCTTCAACGTACCGTTGTAACAGAGCTTGCAACTTTTCGGTGTTTAAGAACTGACTTAAGTTGTCCAGCATTGTGGTATCGATATAGTTCTCATCGGTGCTCATTTTTATCTCCATAAAATTGCGAACGATACGTTTATTTACCGCACAGCCATTTTTGTAATGTTGAGTACAGGTCATCCTGCTTAAAGGGTTTGTTGATAAAATCGTCCATTCCTGCTTTGAGACATTTCTCACGTTCGCTACGTTCATCGCCTGCGCTCAATGCAATAATCGGAATCCTGGCGTCATCCTTTTCAAGTTCACGGATTCGTATCGTGGCTTTATAACCATCGCAAACGGGCATATAGATATCCATCAGGATTAAATCCGGTTTTAAGCGCTGCCATTTATCGACGGCCTCTTTACCATTGTTGGCGCACTTGTAGGAGATATTCCAGAAATCCAGCATTGCCCCTGCAATCATCTGATTCACTTCATTATCATCTACAAGTAAAACTCGACTATTTAGCATGATAGTTTTATCGGTATGTCAGCGGTATTTTTGAGGAGTTTAGGCCCACAATTAGTAAAAAATTAATTAACATACTTAAATAGATGGAAATCACGTTGTAGGCGGGAGTAAGGGTGGGTGGAATATCCTTACGTTTTATCGATTAATCTGACCATTTAATGCGTGGCTGGATCAGATCTTGCTGAGTAAGAATAGCCAGGAATTCATCCAGTTGTGCAGGCAAGGTTATGTTGTCGATAAATTGCAATATGGGTTTATATAATTTCATTACTCGCACTTCCAGCAGCTGTTCGATTGCCGCGTGTTTATTTGCCGAGCCAGCCAGGCCGTAAAAGAGAAACATGACTTTACGGGTGTTATCACATAGCTCACCGTAGCGATCTTTTTGAGGGGTAATTCTGGCAGCAATCATACGGATGAGTGTTGCGTATGCGTCGGCATCGATGTTTGATAATTTTAATTGATCGGTGTGCAACACCCAATAACAAAAATCCAGTAAGGGTATGAGTTTTTCTTTGCTGCGTGCTACGTAATTGGTCAGTATTGAGTGGTATTGGGCAGGTTGCAACAAAAATGCGACAGCCAACCATAATATGTATCGACCTGGGTCAGCGCTATTCCATTTATTAATTGCGGATTCAGATAGTTTATATAAATCATCAGCATCAACTGTGCGTAAGGCACAGCGCAATAGATCGCGTAATAGTTTTTTACGAACCGTTAACCAGTCTCTTAGAATGGGTATCAACACTGCAGCGGAAATCTCATCGTAGTCGGGGTTGCGAATTATGAAATATATCCCCGGTAGATGGTCGGTATTATGAATGATGAGTTGTTGCCAGAAACCGGTTAAGGCCCGGATTACGTCCTGCGGTCGTAATAAAAATACAGCACGCAACCATTGCGCGGGGATATTATTTTTATAGGCATAACTGAAACAAATCGCGGCGATTAGTGTGTTGGCGGGCAGGTGGTTAATATCATTTTGTTTTTGCTGGCCGAATATATTCAGCGCGGCAAGCAAAATATAGCCTTCTGGCAGATGATCGGCGTAGATCGAATTGGCAATTTGTTCTGGATTAGCGAACGTTCTATCATGCAATACTGCCGAAAAGCCCGAATATACAAAGTCAGCTAATTTCGGGTTGGCGAGAATGTGAATTCGATCAAGTGGTGGAATGGAGTTATCCATATCCAGATACATGCCAAGGTAGGCTTTGGCAAAACGCTCAAGGTTTTCTACATTTTTTCCGGATTTTATTTCTTCGGCAATCGGGAGAAGACGACGATCATTTTCAAGCCGCGTACCCATATGATCTTTATAATCGTCTGGAAAACGAGACTCGATAGCAGAATAAGTGTCTAAAAAAAGATTGTGCCTGAACATATCTGAATTGAAAGTTTGTTTAAAGAGGGCAGTCTAACATGTTCGTGATACGAGTTATCGATCTGTTTGAATATAGGCATGTTTTCCGGAAGATCATTTTAATATAATTCAGGCGCGATTCAGCTTTAATCAAGCAAACTTCCTGTGACATTAAATACATCGTTCATTCCGAACGGGAGGTTTTATGAAAAGCCTCATTCTCACAAGTGTAAGTGTCGTGTTTGTGCTTAGCGTACAAGTATCACACGCCGCCGATGTTTAAGATCTAATGAGCAGTTGTATTAGTTGTCATGGTACGACAGGCATTAGCTCAAATCCGCAGTATCCTAATTTGGCCGGACAGAAGTCGGCGTATATATTAAAACGGTTGCGTGATTTTAAACAGGGTCTGCGCAAAGCTCCGGTAATGAATGCAATAGTGCAGGGTTTATCGGAGCAGGACATGGATGCGTTGGCAGAATATTACAGTAACAAGTGAATCATTTTTAGAATACGTACATAATGGAGATCGGTTAAGGATCTAACAGAAAGGGTATTTTGTGAAATCATCGCGTTTTCCGATCATTGTTCAGCTTATGCGGGTATGTTTTAAGTGGTTAGGCATGGTATGGCCCTGGTTGGGGGCTTATTTCGCCTATCGCATCTGGTTTAAAACACCTCGCTATCCTTCGTCTAAACGAGAAATGACATGGTACAAACTTGCCCTGTATGACGTTAAAATCATTGATGGGCGAAAGATATCTATCCTGCGATGGGGTGCTACTACACCGGGTTATATTTTATTGCTGCATGGATGGAGTGGCCGCGGCAGTCAATTAGGTAGCTTTGTGAACCCCATAAATAGCAAGGGCCTCGGAGTTATCAGTTTCGATGCGCCTGGGCACGGTCGTTCAGATGGCAGATCAACAAATATTTATCAGATTGCCAGCGTGATCAATGAGCTGGTAAACCAGTATGGACGGCCTAAGGCTATCATTGCCCATTCTTTTGGTGGCATGGCCGCCGCGCTTGCGATTCGGAAATACCAGTTGCCAATTTCAAAATTGGTGACAATAAGCTGTCCGAATGATCCTTATTATTTAATTGAAGGTTTTCGCAGGTATTTAAATTTAAATGACAAGGTTATGAAGATTTTCAATCAAATGCTGTATAAAGAATTTGGCGAGACGATTTATGATGATATATCCGCAGATAAAAATATACCATTCACTTCGGTTAAATTACTGGTAGTACATGACAAGGAGGATAGAATTGTTTCATGGCGGCAAAGTGAAAAATTACATTTTTCAGTCGCAGGCTCGGTAGTGAAATACACGAAAGGTTTAGGGCATTCCAGAATATTAAGAGACAAAACGGTCATTGAGGACATACTGAAATTTATTCAGCCTCAACAAGATTAACTATCCAGGTGTTTATTCATAACTGTGACAGATTGATTATAGTAAGTTTCGTTGGCGTGAACATGCCAGCCCATTTTTTGATAGAGCGATTGTGTATCCTCGGTAAAGAGATAGATAGTTTCAAATTTTAGTTTGCTAGCTACTTTTTCAATTGTTCGAATCAGGGCTGTTCCGATTCCATTAGACCTGTAATCCTGATGTACGAACAGGCTTGCTAGCCAGGGTGAAAGCTCGGGATGTGAGTCCATATCATTGTTAACTAATCTGATCGAGCCTAACGGTGTGGAATTATGATGCGCGACAAACATGGTTGGATAATGGTTAGTGTTTATAATTTTCTGGTAGTCAATAGTACGCGCCTTAAGATCATAGCCTGGCTCGTTCAAGTGATACCATTGCTGATGATGCCAGCCGGCTAGAATTGAGATTGATGACGCTATCTCTGCAATGGGGCTAATCTGAAAGCGCATGCTCAGTTACTGCCGGGCCTATATTAAAACCGATGCTGATGCGCGGTACAGGTGAACCGTGCAGTGAGACTTCGTGTTCGAGTGCAGGGTGAAAAAAAATAAGCGCGGCGTCTTGGGGCGTTATACTTGAACTGTTTTGATTATTGAGTTTTATAGACAATACGCCAGATTGTTCTGGTACCTGGAGATAATAGGTACCGGAAATAATTTCATCATCGTCATCATGACAATGAACCAAGGTAAGATCATCTTTTTGCATCAGATTAATCCAGAATCCCATTTTTAATTCAGACTTGCCGCAGTGTAATAATTTTGCCGACTCCTCGAGTATGATATTTAGAACAGGTTCAATTGCGGGAAGCCGTGTTTTGTCGATATAAATATTTTCATAGCGACCTTTAAAAAAATGTGATTTATGTGTTAATGGATCCTCGAGCTGCATGTATATTTGTTCAATAATTTTGGCATGCAAGGGCTTGCATTCGTGACAAATGAGCGACTGTATTTTATCGCGGGGATAGATGAACATAGGTTGTAGCTATAAAGTTTTTTCTAGTCGTTTGGTGGTGACATGAATGCCAATTATTATCGCGATGACGGCCAACAAAGATTCAACGGAGAGTGTTGATATACCCGAATAACCCTGGCCGATATTACAACCGTAAGCCAGGGTGCCACCGATACCCATTAATGAAGCACCAAATCCAACTTTAAGTGCGGAGCCTTTGATCGGGGTAAATTCGAATTGTTTTGTTAGTATCGACATTAAAAATGAAATAATTAATATCCCTAACATAAATGAAATTGAAAATGAGAGGGCAGGATATTGTCCCGAAACCAGCATGTAACCAATGCGTGACATTGGACCTGAGATGCTCATTGCCGAAGGAGCTTTGCCTTCGCTAAATTCATCAACCGCCAATACGCCGGTCGTGTACCAGGCGGCAATAACAGTCAGGCCTAATACTGCGCCGGCAATCAATAATTTTAGATCGGCATGACGTTTCCATTGGCTAATCAAAAATGCCAGTAGTAGTCCATCGACGACGACTAACACGACAACTTTGGGCGAGCCTAACAGTGTCGCAATTCCTGCATCATCGCTAAGCAGGATGATGGATGAATTCATCATCGAGTAAACGCGTGGGCCTTCTAATATGCCGAACTGAGCCACGGCGGCCATGATGGCAAAAAAGAACACGGTTAATAAACCAGCCCTGTTGCCGCTGCCGGCAAGAATGACTATTCGGGCGGCATCACCGCCGGCCAGAGTTGCACCAACACCAAACATGAACCCACCAACGATGACACCCAACCAGTCCAGGCGGGTATTTCGATAACTGGATTGGCTAATGTCGACAATATTTAATATTTCCAGCATCTGAGTGCCGGTGATGGCAACCAGTAAGGTGACGGAAAATGCCAGCGCATAACGGTAATCACGAATTAAACTAACATTTGAAATAGTGGCAACCAGGCAGAACCGATAGTGTTTAGCGATAAATCCAAAAAGACCGCCAATGGCGAGGCCGCCAACAATTAGCCAATTTGTGGGATCTTCAAACATAGTGAGTTCCTCTTAATATTATCTGCTTTGATTGCCTATATAGATTCGCTATTTATAACAAATGATTCGACATTGTCATAGCCTTATATTGAATAGTTAGACTTTAACGCGCTGGTATTTTTTTAATAATTTCCTCGGATAATAGGTACCGCGCCAGATAATGCCATCCCGAATTAGGCATAATAAGCAGGCGCGTGCAAAAGTATAAGCAATTACCAAAAAGCCAAGTGGGGATAATAACCATGCATATATATTTTCCTGTTTGTTTGTACTCATATAAAAACTGATTAAACTGGTACATAAAAAGACCCCGCCACCCAAAATAAAATAGGGTGGATTCCTTGATAACAGGCTCATGAACGGCGCAAGTATGATTGCTGACAATATAATTGGGCTAATCATTAATTTGATGCGTGAAAAATGTGTGCCGGTAGCCATAATATTTTTATCAAGCCCGCGAATCATAGCCGGTATATTTTTATACCATTCGACCTGAAGATCGTAAAAAGCGGTTGCAAAGCCAATTCGAAAACCGCTTTGTTTTAACATGATACCAATGCCATAGTCGTCTGCAACTTCCATACGCAGCCATTCAAACCCCGGCGTTTTTTTAAAGGCTGAATGGCGAACCAGATTAAAAGCACCAACACCAATCGCGGCTTTACTTTCAGGATTATTTATTTGTTCGATTTTGGCTGAAAACAAAAATAAAAAAGAGAACGCCTTCATGGTTGCCTGAAACAGGTTGCCTGGATGAGGCACGCTTGGCATGAGCGCTAGATGATCAAACTTGTTATTGATAGCGTAGGTTATGGCGCGTTGCCATAAGGTTTTATGGTGATGGACGTCGGCGTCAGTAAATAAAAGCCATTCGCCGCGTGCCTGTGTAACGCCATGATTCAACGCGTTTACCTTCCCGAGCCAGTGCTCAGGCAAGTGATCGATCTGAATGGGTTTGATTTGTGGGTGCTGGCTCGCACAACGATTAATAATTTCCCCGGTTCGATCAGTTGAACGATCATTTATCACAATAATTTCGTAATTCGGATAATCTTGCTCGATCAGACTTTGTAAACCGCCTGCGATCGTCTCTGCCTCGTCCTTCGCGGTGACGATAATACTCAACTTTGGCAGTTTGGCCTGCTTAAGGGTTATTTCTTTTTTAATGAAGGGAATGTTACGTGATACTTTTGCGGAGTAAATATAAAATCCACACCACATAATGCTGCCGAGCGAAAAATATATCCATGCCGAGATTTCCATAGTGCTTAGGATATAACGAAAAAAAGAACGACATGCTTCTTTTTTATAACGTTTACACGGGAAATTGCCTACTGGTTATTTAATTTGGCCTGGATTTATTAACTAGGCGGTCTGGATTGATTGAGCGGATCCTACGGGTTGACCCGCGCTGGCCCAGGCAAACATGCCGCCTCGCAAATTATGCACATTGTTAAAGCCATTATTTTGCATAAACGCACAGGCCTGGGCTGAACGGGCTCCACTGCGACAGATTAAAACAAAGGTTTGGTCTTTATCCAGCTCGGTAAGTCGAACTGGTAAGCTGGCTAATGGCATAGGCACGGCATCCGGGATGGTGCCGGCATTTATCTCGTTTATTTCACGGACGTCGATAATCGAAAACTGACTTTCTTTTTCGGTGACCCAGTCGGCGAGTTCGGCGGCTTCAATCTCATTGATATTAAAATGCATACACATATCCTTACTCTGAAGATTCAAATATTAGCATATTCTAATGGTTATATCATAAGATTCTGCTAACTGATCCGCATAATTCGTGTATGTAAAATATCAAAATTGCGTTGGGAAACGGCATGTTTATTGGGGTTAAGAGAGTTTGAATATAGGCAGGCTGGAGTGGGTGCGAGGTAGTAAAAAAGTGAAATATAAATGGAGAATTTTGTTAATTTTCCGGTCAATAGTAATATTGTCAGAGTGCTTGCCCTGTGAATGGGGCTTCAGGCTATACTTGGTTTCGATTTGAAATAGATATGGGCTAGCTGATTCAGGGTGGAGACATTTATGCAAGGTTTATTAAAATTATCACTGCTTTTATTCGTTGCTACGACTTCGAGCGGGTTTGTTCAGGCTGCTGCAGGAACGGCTAATAAGTCTCAGGTTAAGGAGGGACAGTTCCTCGGAGCGATGCCGACCGAATATCCTGACTGGTTTAAAGAAAGTTTTCTGGATTTTAAAGAAGACGTTGCTGAGGCCACAGCGGCAGGAAAACGTGTGCTGGTATTATTTCACCAGGATGGCTGTCCGTATTGTAATGCGGTCGTTGAACGGAATCTTGCGCAAAAAGATATAGAGACCCTGGTACGGAAAAAATTTGACATCATTGCCCTGAATATGTGGGGCGATCGTGAAATCGCAACGATTGGTGGTAAAACCTATACCGAGAAAGAATTTGCTGAAGCCCTGAAAGTACAGTTTACGCCGACCATGTTATTTTTTAATGAAAGTGGCAAAATAATCTTACGCCTAAACGGTTATTTGCCGCCACGACGTTTCAAGGTGGCGCTTGAGTATATTGCCAATAAACAGGAAACGAAATTAAGTTACCAAGACTATGTTGCCAGACATTTACCAAAAGGTAAAAACAAGAGTAGTGCAAAATTGCATGCGGAAGATTTTTTTGTCACCGGTAAAATCGATCTAAGCCAAAAACATACTAAACCGTTCGCCATTTTTATTGAACAAAAGGATTGTCCGGCTTGCGATACCTTGCATCAGAAAATTTTGATTGATAAGGAGATACGTAAAACACTGAAAGACTTCACGGTATATCAACTTGATATGTGGTCGGACAAAGAACTCATCGATCTTTCAGGGAAAAAAACCACGGCCAGGAAGTTTGCAAAATCACTGGATGTAAAGTATGCACCTTCAATCCTGGTGTTTAACAAACAGGGCAAGGAGATTATTCGTTCAGAGGCATTCTTTAAAACGTTTCATACACATGGTATTTTAACTTACGTATCGTCCGGTGCTTATATAAAGCAACCAAGTTTTCAGCGTTACCTGTCCGTACGGGCTCATGACATTCAGGCTACCGGTAAAGATGTTGATCTCTGGCATATGGATAGTGGAAAAAAATAAAAGTATCGATTTATCTTAGCTATCCTGGATTTTAGATGAGTTACCCTGAATTAAAACTGATCAGTTTTACCCTGTGCCCCTATGTGCAACGTGCGCGCATAATCTTGCTGGAAAAACAACTTAAACACGATGTTGAATATATCGATCTGGACATGCCACCAGACTGGTTTTTCGACATTTCGCCATTAGAAAAGGTGCCTGTTTTATTAGTTGATGGCGAGGCCATTTTCGAATCCATGGTGATTTGTGATTTTATTGATGAGATATTTCCGACCAGCCTTTATCCAGCTGAGCCAGTATTAAAAGCACAGCATCGTGGCTGGATCGCACTGGGGGATAGTGTGTTGTCGATGGTTTATGATTTGATGTTTGCCAGTGAGGAGCGTCGTTTTAAACAGGCTAAAGGAAGCATTATTGATCGACTTGATGTGCTAGAGGATGGATTAGACGCGAGCCCGTTTTACTCTGGCCAGCAGTTCGGTATGGTCGATGTTGCCTATGCCCCATTGTTTCGATATTTACTTGGGCTATCGTCTATTTTTGATGTCGACTTTTTTGTGGATACACCCAATGTTCTGGCCTGGGCCAGGGCCTGTCTCGATTATCCTGCGGTGAAAGATTCAGTTATTGATAATTATCAGGCTGAATTTATTGCCTATCTGGATCGACCCGATACCATTTTGGCGTCACTGACAAAATAATATCTGTTTACCTATTCGTTAGATATGTGAGCCTGATCACAGGACAGCGTTGGGCTTAATTTATTTGAGCGCGGTCACACTTGCTTTGATCCGAGCTTATTATTGTGCCGCCATGGTCGTTATACAATCTAACCTTAATGAACTCTAGCATAGCCTTATTAAAGGCTTTCTTTGGCGGTCATCCTCTGACCGCCTTTTTTTATGTGAATTATTTTTCTAAAGCATCAAGCGCCTCAATTTGTTTCTTTTGTTTTTCCAGTGATTTATTCAACTCATTGATGGTCTGTTTGGCTTTGTCCATGGCTTCCTGATGTGTTATTGCCTGATTTCCCGTGCTGCCAGGCACTATTACACCCGACTTCATATAGTATATTACCGCTGCGCTGATAAGAACCAGTGTGAATACCAAGCTTAAAAGTCGCATGTTTCGTTCTCCTCAGTTGAGATCTTAATTTTCTTTAAGCATAGTCGTTTATAAATGCATTGCTGTTAAGTGTGGAGCAGGTTTGAAATTATTTTTTCCGTTTGCGCCAGACCCACGGCGGCAGAGGATTTTTCTGTTCCCATAAGCCAAGCTTTCTGTTGCGTGCAATTTTTTCAACGGCAACGTATTGTTTAGATGTGCGGGGATTGGCCCAGGCATTACCTGACATGACCATCATGCCATTGATGTTATCATATTGAGTGCTGTTAAGGTCAGTCGCATAGATCGTCCCAACGATATTTTTAGCGGCAGTACGCCGGGCGATGACTACTTTGACCTGATAGTTACGCGCAAACAAAAGTTTGTCGAGATGGGCTTTTGCCTGTTTTCCAAAGGTCTGTTTTAGTTCGGGGGCATCAATACCGAGCAGATAAACTTTATGGCGTTTTTTATTTTTATCGATCACGATGATCGTATCGCCATTCATCACGTCATCGATCCGTCCCAACAACTCTTGCTGACCGGCATATGAAAATTGGGACAGTAAGAAGCTGATGGCGCAAAAACTAATAATTACCTTATTCATCATAAAATTCTCGATCCTGGTTGTAACTTAATTCGCTTGCCTGGATACGGGCGCGATTCAGATAAGTTTGGATCTCATTAAGCCATGCATAGAGACCATGATTGTTATTTAGCATGATATCAATTTGAATCTTAACCGTGGTCAGGCTGTCATCGTATTGCTTGGATTGTTCCGTGCGTGGCAGACGGGCACGGTATGGGTTAAATTTTTTAGTCATGGATCAGATCTCCAGTTACTGGGTGATCCACACTCACACGGTCTAACCATAACGGAAAATGGCGGTGTTGTAATGTCAAATTCTCGTGCACATGCTTTAGAATTCAAAGCATTGGTTCGGTGGCTCGCAAAGAGCAACCGGATCGAAATGCAGTATATATAGTATAAATAAACGTAAATTGGCCATGCCGTTTTTCATCACGATGTATTTGTCGTATATTAGGATCCATAATATGCTTTAGCCTGACTTGTCAGGCCAAAAGAGCAATAAACGTTCAATTTGGCGGGGGACACAAGTGAAAAGGCGGCTTGTGTGCCGTTAATACAAACCCCATGAAATGACCACAACGTTAACACTTTATTTTTGGTAACGGCTTGGAGATGGATCAAGGAGATCAAAAAGGTATGAAAACAGTAAAAATAATATGGTTATTTGCGTTGTGTTTGTCTTTGGCTGCTGGCATACAGGCCGCGCCAAAATACGTGCAATCGCTGGCTCTGTCCAGTGTCGTTAAGACGCCGGTTAAAAATGTACGTGGCGGACAAACGGTTGTACCGATAATCACCTGGGGCGCGGATATTCGCACCATTTATGCCAACGGCAACAGTGATACCACCACACCAAAAAGTATATTCGGCAAGTTGGGTTTAAATCTAAAGCTACAACGTGAAGATGTATTTAGTAAGCAGGTTAAAAATTATCTTGCTGGTAATACACCTTATTTACGCGGAACTCTGGGTATGATTAATATGGCCGCTGAAACGTTAAACAAAGATCCTCGCACCAAACCGATTGTTATCTATCAATTAAGCGAATCTGCGGGTGGCGATGCACTGGTGGTTAAGAGTGGGATTCGCCGTTGCAAGGATCTAAAAGGTAAAACCATCGCTTTGCAGGCCTATGGACCGCACGTCGATTATCTTGGCCAATTATTAAATGACTGTGGTCTGTCTATGACCTCGGTTACCGTACGTTGGGTTACTGATTTAACCGGGTCGGATAACACCCCAATGGCGGCCATGTACGAATCAAATATTGATGCGGCAATGGTGATCATTCCGGATGCGCTGGCCTTAACCTCTGGTGGTAATGTTGGCACTGGATCAGAAGATTCGGTTAAAGGCGCACGGATTTTATTATCGACCAAATCGGCAAGCCGGGTTATTGCTGACGTGTATGCGGTGCGTGCGGATTATTTTAAATCAAACCGTGCAAAAGTTGAGAAATTTGTAAGTGGCTTATTAAAGGCGCAGGAGCAGGTAGCGAATATAATTAAGCAGGGAAATAGTAATAGTGAATACAAAAAAATAATTCAGACTTCAGCAAAATTATTATTAGATTCGCGTGATGCGATTAGTGATACCGAGGGTTTGTATGCGGATGCGTATCACACTAACTATCAGGATAATGTAAAATTTTTTACGAATAACAAGTATCTACGTAATTTTAAAAAACGAAACGTTAGTATTCAAAAAACATTACTCCAGGCCAGCCTGATGAATAGTAAGACGACTATTCGGCATGCCAACTGGGACTATAAAAAATTACGTAAAGGTTTGACCCGTACGGCCACAGTAGAAACGAGCCAGTTTGATAAAGACAAGGTCGCCAAAATTGTAACCAGGAAACAGAAACAGGGAACCTTATCGGACGGTTCGTTAATTGAATTTGAAATATTTTTTAAGCCTAACCAGAAAACGTTTCCAACGCAGCTGTATCAGAATGATTTCGAACGGGTGATTGAACTGGCGTCTACCTATGGTGGTGCATTAATTACAATTGAGGGGCATTCTGATCCATTAGGTTTTCTGCGCAAGAAAAAAGCGGGTTCAGCCGACGTCGTATTGCGACAAATTCGACAGTCGGGACGTAACCTGAGCTTAACACGGGCAAATTCGGTACGTGATAGTATTATTAATTATGCAAAAAATAAAAGTATAACTCTCGATCAGTCACAGTTTGCGGTGATCGGGCATGGTATTTCAAATCCAAAGTCTGGAGCATGTGGACGCGATCCCTGTGCCCCGAAAACGGAAAAGGAATGGCGCGACAATATGCGAGTCGTTTTTCGCTTAATTCAAATAGAAGCCGAAGCTGAAGTATTTAAACCGTTATAACGTGGTACGGTTTTCAGGGAGACAAGGAAATGAATTATTTTAAATATACTATTTTGTTGACATTATTAACGGTAGTAAGTTGTGATAAAGCAACTTTAGATACGGCTCCGGCTAGCGCAGAGTTAGATACTACCGCTACGTATGCGAAACCGGTGTGGCCATTCATCAGTGAAGATGAGAAAAACAAGATCAGTCAGGAACTGTTGAGAAAAAATATTTATATTGTTTTTGATGGTTCTGGTAGCATGGCTGATCGAGATTGCTCAGGTGGGTCGCCAAAAATAAATGTGGCACGAACTGCATTCAATGATTTTTTAGGCAATGTGCCGAAAGATTCCAATGTCGGTTTACATGTTTTTGACCGTCAGGGTAGTCGCGAGATGGTGCCCTTAGGCACAAATAATAGAGATGGTTTGACCCTGGCCATAAGCCGTGTTGTGCCGAGATCAGGTACACCATTAGGCCCTGCCATCGAAAATGCGTATAAAAAAATTACCGAGCAGGCGAAAAACCAGTTGGGTTATGGTGAATACCATATCGTGGTGATTACCGATGGAATAGCCAATTCCGGCCATGAACCAGATTCGATCGTTGATACCATATTGTCTGAGAGCCCGATCATCATGCATACGATTGGGTTTTGTATCGGTTCGCGGCATTCTTTGAACCGGCCAGGACAGGTATTCTATAAAGCCGCGAATGATCGACAATCATTAGCCGAAGGGTTTCAGAGTGTATTGGCCGAGTCTCCAGATTACGCTATTGTTAATTTTCAATAAAGAGTATTAAGGCAGGTTATGGCTTCACATACAAAAGCAGCAACCGTTCTCGTGATAGTGGGCGTTGTCGGGATCGTAGCCTATAAATTTCTTGCCCCCTACTTTGAAGAGAGTCAGCAACGAACAACGTCCGATGCGGCAGGAACCAAGGGTAAGATAGTGATCGGCGTTGATAACTGGATTGGGTATTTTCCCTTATGCTCACCTGAAATGCGTAAACGTATGCGTCAGTCCGGTTATGTTCTGGAATGTAAGGACGATCAGGCCGATTATCCTGACCGAATGAAATTACTGAAAAAAGGCAAACTGAATTTTGCCGTTGCCACGGTCGATTCCTATCTTCTGAATGGGCATGCGGTTAATTATCCCGGTACAATTGTTTCGGTCATTGATGAATCGAAGGGCGGTGATGCGATTGTTGCCTGGGCCGATAAGTTAGACAGTATTGAGAAACTAAAATCATCAAAGGATTACAGGATTGCACTAACCCCGGGATCACCGAGTGAATATCTTTTGAAATCAATTTCAGTTCATTTTGACATTCAACGTATTCGTGAAGACAAATCAGTTATTGTCGCCGCTAATGGTTCTGAAGACGCATTAGACATGCTGTTGGCTAAAAAAGTATCGGCCGCAGTGTTGTGGGAGCCTGATGTATCGCGTGCAATGGCAAAAAAGGGCATAAAAAAATTATTAGGAACTGAACAAACCGAAAAATTAATCGTGGATATATTAATCGTAAACCGTGATTATGCGAACGATGATCCTGAAGCAGTTAATATTTTACTAAGTAATTACTTTCGAACCTTAAAATTTTATAAAAACAATAAATCCAAATTTATTTCTGATGCATCTAATGATACCGGTTTGTCAAAGAAAAAAATCACCACCCTCTTTAAAGGTGTTAAGTGGGTTAACTTGATTGATAATGCTCAGTTATGGTTTGGGGTAACAAATAAGAAAACGGTAAACGATGAAGCCTTGATTGATACAATTGAAAGTGTTGCCAATGTCTTAGTCGATAGCGGTGATTTTACCAGCACACCGATTCCTGCGAATGACCCTTACAGACTTACCAATAGCAGCTTTATTAGCGGCCTGTATAATAAATCGTTTTCATCGAACCAGTTTGGAACTTCAGCCAATATAGGGGCGAGTAATAATAACTTATCAGGATTAGACAAACCGTTTAGCACTTTATCGGCATTGCAATGGGCCAAACTAAAAGAAGTGGCGACCTTACGCGTACGGCCAATTATTTTTCAAAGTGGAACAGATTTTTTGACTCTGGATGGTAAGGCGCAGTTAGATTTGGCCGCAGACAATTTAAAACATTACCCGAACTTCCGCATCCTAATAAAAGGACATACCAGCAAACGTGGAAATGCCAATGAAAATAAAAAATTATCAAAAGCCAGAGCCAACGCCGTCAAGCAGTATCTTGAGTCTATTTATAGTGTTGATGCAAACCGGGTCAGGGCGACCGGGTTTGGTGGCAGTAATCTATTAGTTCGACGCGAAGGAGAATCATTTCGAGAATATAATTACAGATTATCGCGTGTTGAAATATCCTTAGTTGCCGAGGATTTGTAAGCAACGAGTATGAACACATTTAAAGATTTAAAAAAGGCGGATTTGTCTACTAAAGCGATCAGTTCAGCGATCACTAAACAGACGGCTCAGCACCCAGTTGTATTATATCCAGCCGTGATTGGGGTACTCAGTATTCTTGCCGGGCTTTTACTTGATGCGGGGTTAATGAGCTGGGTTGTTGGCATCGGTGGAATAGCAATATCAATTTTATTCTTTGGGATAAACCGAGGTTTTCGAAAAGAAGCATTTGCCAGTGAATATGTTGGAGAGTTAATCGCCCAGCTTGAAAAAAAGCGCAAAGGCTACACGAAACAACTCGAGACGGTGCTAAATGATGTTGGCTCTCAGGAAGGGAAAAAACAGTTTAAACGGCTTGCCGATAAATTTTCAACATTTAATAATATGCTTAAAAATAAGTTAAGACCAGGGGAAATAACCTTTTCGCGCTACAATGCGATGGCTGAACAAGTTTATCTGGGCGCACTCGATAACTTAAATGATCTGGCCAATACCATGAAGGGTATTCAGTCGATTGATGAAGTCTATATAAACAAAAGATTAGACGAGTTGGTTAACCCGAATGATAATGAGCATACGTTAAAAGAGGTTGAGGCCCTGAACTCACGCCTGGATCTTCTGAAAAAACAACGCGCCAAAATAGATTTTTATTTATCCCAAAATGAAGAAGCTATGACCAAAATGGATGAAGCTATTGTAGCAATTACAGATTTAAAGACTGAAGACATGCGCGCAGACATGGATCTTGAGCTGGCAATGAGCCACCTGCAGGACATAGCAAAACGCAGCAAAGACTATAACTAAAGGGATTAAAACAGGAGAATTATCATGAGCTCTATCGAGTTAATAGACGACTTAACGGCTAAAAAAGTTAAGCACGAAACAGAAACGCTGGCGAGTGACAAGCTGGAAAAAATCCCTGAGCCAACGTCGATAAAAGAAGCCCTGGGCAGTGAGATGCAGAAGGCACTGGAACTTGATCCGGAAACGGAAAAGCAGGCAAACGCACTGGTTGAGCAATTCTTAAATATCGATCCTCAGGATGGCAATGTGACCCATGAGGCAAAGCAGGCGGTTGAGACCATGGGGGCCGATGCGCAGGTTGAAGCGGCGCGTACCAGTGATCTATTAAAACAAAGCAATTTACATACGTTATCGAAACGTTCAGAAGATGGTAGCGAGATCGCAGATGATTTAATCAACTTAAAAATGCAGGTTGAAGCGTTGGAACCGCCACACCTTAATTTTTCGCCTGGCTGGTTTGCGCGTGTACTTGGTTACCTGCCTTTTGTTGGTACGCCAATAAAACGATACATCAGTAAATTTGAAACTGGCAGCACGGTTATCAATGCCATTAAACAATCGTTGATTAATGGTGGCGAACAACTCAAACGCGATAATATAACTTTATATGATGATCAACAACGCATGCGTACCTCAAATGTGCGGCTTGAAAAAGCCATAAAATTGGGTATGGCGATACAACAAAAGTTAACCGACCAGTTGGCGACTATGCCAACCACAGATCTACGGCTGAGTTTTTTAAAGGACGAGATTCTATTTCCTTTAAATCAACGTATTATGGATCTACAGCAGCAACTTGCGGTAAACCAGCAAGGCATTCTCGCGTTGGAGATATTAATCAGAAACAACAAAGAGCTTATTCGCGGTGTTGATCGAACGGTGCGAGTGACTGTTACCGCATTATCGATCGGCGCGACGGTTGCCATAGGGTTATCAAATCAGAAAATGATTCTGGATAAAGTTCAGGCGGCGGCTGAAACGGCCAACTCACTGATTGCAAAAAATGCGCAGATGCTAAAAGAACAGGGAGCCGCGATCCATAAACAGGCCACCGCACCAACGGTTGACCTGCAAGTTTTGAAACAGTCTTTTGCTAATATTAAGTCGGCCTTGAATGATATTTCTACCTTCCGCCAGGATGCCTTACCCAAGATGGCCGGTGCTATCATAGAACTTAATAAAATGACGTCAGAGCAGGAACAGGCGATATTGGAGTTAAATAAAGGTAATAAGGCGTCAGGCCAGTTCACTATCGATGTATAGAGGGGTTTAATTATGTCTGATAAAGAAAAGAAAGATGAAGCGCTGGAAGATGTTAAGCAACATTTACTGGGTGCCTATGAAGGCCTGAAAAAATATTATGATAATAATGTTGGCGAGGCCGTGGAGAAATTTTCACACAGCGTTGACGATAAGGTATCGGAATCGATCGATGACATGTGTGACACCATGATTCTGTTCTCATCGAATTTAAAAAAGAAGCTCAAGGAACGTCGTAAGACGTCGACCAGGCAAGACCCCTGATACCAGGGCAAAGAATTCATTGGAATTTCGAGTGGCTTGCATGCCGCTCAATAACTACCGATAACCACCCTTTTGCCTTACTAAATTGATTGGGTGTATCTATCCCATGACATTGTCAATAACTGCCCAAAATGGGCAGTTTTGCAATCACAGAGTCATAAATTATCCTGTTATTGAGCAAAACCCTGAAGTGTTTTTTCATCGCGTATAAATAAGACTGCAAAAAATCCAGCTATTTGCCGATAAACTCGACACAAAGTGATATTTAATGCCTGTTTTGAACGCCATTATTGTTTGCCTAACCTTTTCAGGTGATTCGAGATGAGCTCAGGATCGCTAGACTGGGTATTACTGGCGTAATTATTGCTCTGATAATGATATGAAAACTAGGGGTTTTACCTTAATCGAATTAATGATCGTCGTGGCCATTATTGGCATTCTGTCGGCGATCGCGATTCCTGCATACAGCGGCTATTTGAGAACGACGCGTATGGCTAAAGTCGTCGATCACGTTGATATAGCGGTTCGCTGGGTCAAAGAAGGCTTTAAGATGGACGGCAGCCGACGCAATATGCAAATTACCTTTAATGCCGCCAATGAAATGGGTGCGCTTGGCAGCCCTGATACTGAGTTTCCTCGCAATGCGGCGAACATGGTCAATTCTCTCAATAGCAACCCAGGTGGCGGCGGCACGCCGCGCGCCCGAGCTCCGGAACAAGGCCTGGCGGCTTTTTCCACCGCACCGGTAGCTAATGCCGGTCAGGTGGGTATTGGCATCACAGGCCCATCGGGTGCGGGCGGTGCCTGGTTACGCGGTGACACCGTTGTCATAACACCCCCTGCAGGCTATCTCGATCTGACGCTTACCACCAGCCCGTCGATCACGATTATTTACGAATAAATTTAGATTAAAAATTATTATGGGGATACGCTGGCTAGATTTCATGAGGCGGGTCAAATAGTTTTCATCAAATAAGTTAGTTTTAATTTCGTGTTGGAATTTGATGATAAACGTTTGGGCAAGTAGTCGCTCTATCTTGTTTCAATCTTTTTAATTCATTGTTATTTTTCTTTAATGGGTTTCGGGCCCATAAATCCATCGCTGACTAACGTTGATAGTTTCGTAGTAATGCCACGGAAATATCTTCGTGGCCAAGGCGTGTCACGATAGAAAAATCGCTATACTGAATGGTTTTCTTTCTGCTAAAAATCCAAACTTCAAAATCACCGCTCGATAACAACATTAAGTGACGGGCGCATGAACCCGATAGTTAAATCTCACAAACCGTCGTTCAAACCAGCGACTTAAAGAACAGTTAGAGAATGATGACGGCATTTGTTATCCCGTCACAAAAGAAATGAATTTCTAATTGAATCGTACTGCCACCTATATATTTGACAGGTGTCCTGTCGTTATTGCGCCAATCCGTGTCTGAATTTTTCGCCATAATTTGTTATCAATGTCGTTGCACCATTTGTAATTGTTACTAGCCAGTTAATATTATCTAAGCCATATAATAACTGAGGTCTAATACCCAGTATTATAATAGTTATTTATTTTTACGGACAAAAGTTTTATCGGCTATTGTAACAAAGAGCACAGACTTTTCTAATTAAAAAAGGAGACGATGAAGTTGCAACAATATTAATTGTGTAACTCTTGCAAATAATATAATTAAAAACAAAAATTATAAACTCAGAAAAAGCAGGGTGTTCATATGGCGATGTACGTAGTTTCTACTGAAGGTCAGGGTAACTTCAAGTTCCTGGTCAGCGTAAAAAAAACAGGTATCAACCTGATGATGCTGGTATTTACTACTTTGGTTGCGGGTTTATCTGGATCAATCTTACATGCGTCTCCTGTCAGCCGGGTATCGGTGTCTGAGGATCATATTGCTTCTGTTATACAATCCAGGAACGACTTTATTGTTTTAACTGAGAATAAGGTCACACGTGTTGAAATCAATACTGAGTTAGGACAGTTACAAGTCGAGTTTTATTCACAGTACGCCGAGGCAGCGATTACTGAACTTACAAAATTGATAGAAGATGGATACTATAATACGGATGTTATTCTGGTGTCGCGACCTCCCCTGGGTTTTGTTATTACAAAATCGGGGCAGACGAGAAAATCTTTTAAGGTAAAACTCGATCCTAATAAAGTTAATAGCCGCCGTGGCAGCATTGCTATTCCAAAATTGAATGCTCCCAGCGCGTACCTCAATACGATATTTTTTGGGTTTCAGTCTCAACCGCTATTAGAAAAAGATTACATCATTATCGGGCAGGTCATAAAGGGACTCGACCTGATAGAAAGATCCTCACCGGGTATACGTTATAAGGTGAATGCGCTAAAACTGGTCAACGAGAATATGGTCAAAGCCGTTCCAGAAGGGCCTGTCCTGGAAATATCGAGTGAAGTTAAAAGCACATTGTTACAAAGTCACAATAAAAAATTAATGGCAAGCAGTCGTAATCAGCTTAATAGCCGTATTGCCCATCCCCCCAAAAAACATTAGCCAGGAAATAAGGTGAACCATATGTATAGATTGAGGAAATGTTTATTAGTAATTTTATGCTCCAGCATAGCGACATACAGTTTACCTGTTTTCGCATATTCCGTTGAAAATAACGCTAATACAGAGGCACTCAAGGTTGAATTAAGTGATGAAGTTATGTCACAAACCGTTGGTGCAGGTAACCTGGATGCCAGCATGGTGGATTATAAGGTGGGAGGCACGTTGGCTAAAGCGGCTGTTGCGAATCGATCCCCTATCAACGCTAATTATACATTAGAGGTATTGACCCCATACGATAATACGGTGCTGGAAGTGTTGACTACTGGCGTTTTATCGCCTGGTGAGTCCAGGCTTGTAACGGGTACGCCCACTGTAACGGGTACCCAGAATCGCAGCATACGTATTCGTGTTTCTAACGGTTTTGCTGCGACAAATGTTCAGGATGTGTCGATCGCCACCACCTCGAGAGACTCAGATGAAGATGGTATCAGCGACTGGAACGAAAAACGTTATGGACTTAATCCTTATGATCCAGCGGATGCATTGCAGGATGCGGATGGCGATACACTCACAAACATCCAGGAGATAAATGACTTACGCACGGATCCCAATAACGTTGACACGGATGGTGACAGTATCAACGATAACGTCGAACTTCAATTTGGTTTGAATCCAAGGCTTGCCGCTGATGCACTGTTAGATCCGGATAATGACTTTCTAACCAATGCGGATGAAATTCTAATTTATAACACCGACCCCGCTGTTGCTGACC
>QIKU01000230.1 GCA_003232015.1 Gammaproteobacteria bacterium | reverse complement strand
AACAGCGCTCGGGCTTAATAAGCCTGCACCTATCGCCACTGCGACGGTTGTGCTTGCCAGGCTGCCTTTTAAAAAGGTTCTGCGTTGCATAATTATTTTCCTCGTTGTTGTTTTCTTATATCTATTGCAGGGATTAGGCCATATTAATATTTTCTTTAATATCAGTTAGTTGTGAGATACAGCAGGGAATTAGTGGCGTTAAGTATTGCAAATTGCATGATTATCATTGCAGTTTGCACGATTTTACTGCTGGTAGCTCTTTAGCTTGCGCCACAACGTCGAGCTGTTAATGCCCAGGGTTTGTGCAGTTTGTTCTTTATTATTATTAAAATGTGCCAACACCTTTAAGATATAGCGCCGTTCCAGCTCATCCAGTTCGGGGAGATCGTTATCGAGCGCTTTGCCGGTGTTCGTTTCCGCCAGGTTTTGTACTTGCATAAGCGGCTGTTCGGCCAGTGCAATATGGCGTTCAACTAAATTCTGTAATTCACGTACATTGCCGGGCCAGGGGTAGTCGATGAGTTGTTGCATGGAGGCGCTGTTAAATCCCGTTACATCGCGGTGATAACGGGCGGCATAAAGTTGAATAAAATACTGTAATAAAGCGGGGATGTCATCTTTGCGCTGTCGTAACCCGGGCATGCGAAATTTAATAACATTTAAACGATGATAAAGATCATGGCGAAACTCGCCAGCCTGAACCAGTTCGTCAAGGTTCCGGTTACTTGCAACAATAAAGCGCACATCAATGTTAATGGGTTTTAAACCGCCGACATGAACAATCTGGTTTTCCTGAATAACGCGCAATAATTTTGCCTGCATTGCGCTGGACATATTGCCGATTTCATCAAGGAAAACCGTGCCGCCTTTGGCTGTTTCAAGTAAGCCTTGTTTGGTATTACTGGCACCGGTAAAAGCACCTTTTTCGTGGCCGAATAATTCACTTTCAAGCAAGGTATCGGTGAGTGCGCCACAGTCGATCACAACATAGGGCGTGTCGACAAAATCACTTTCAGCATGAATGGCGCGAGCGGCAAGTTCTTTGCCGGTTCCAGATTCTCCTTCAATAATGACATGACAGCGAATATCCGCTATTTTTTTTATGACGTTAACAATGTCATGCATTGACTTAGACTGGCCAATTAAACCCTCTATGTTTTGGGTTTGTTTTAGTTGTTTTTTTAATAAAGTGTTTTCAATTTCAAGCGCGCGATGTTGCAGAGTTTTATTAATAAGTAATAATAACTCATCCATATCAAACGGTTTTTTAAGAAAGTCGCTGGCACCTAAACGTAGTGCCTCAATGGCGTTATCAACATTGGCGTAGCCCGTTAAAATAATAAAGGGAATATTTGTATCAAGTTTGCGAATTTCAGTGAGCAGTTCAATACCGGTCATGCCGGGCATTTGCAGGTCGCTGACAATTAAGTCAATGTTACTTGCTGCTTTAAAAGCATTGAGTGCCGCAGTGGGTTGCTGAAAAATAGTGCAGTTAATTTCAGCATCGTCACAAAAGCGTTGCATGAGCTCTCCCGTTTTCGGGTCATCATCAACAAAAAGAATATGGGGTTGGCTGGTAGTTGGCATAAGTTTAAGTCTATATTATAACGGTAAAATAATTTTGGCGATAACGCCATTTTTATTTGTTCGATTGTTGATTTTCAGCTCGCCCTGATGATCCTGAATAATCCCAAGGCTAATCGACAGGCCAAGTCCGGTGCCATGCCCCTGTTGCCTGGTGCTGAAGAAAGGGTCGAAAATTAAATTCAGGTTTTCGTCTTTAATACCTGCACCATTATCAATAATTGAGATTATTATTTGTGTATCCATTATCTCAGCATGAATATCTACAGTGGTGTCTGTCTTTGAAGCATAAATTGCATTTAATAACAGGTTTACCAGTACCTGCTGTAGTTGATTGCGATCACCCTTTAGTTGTTGATCGGCTAAATCAGGATCAAATTCAAGAGTAAGTTGAATAAATTTTTCACTTGCTGATTGTTGCACCAGCGCCATACTGCTTTGTAGCCAGTCTTTAATATTAAACTCGGTAAAATGTGGCGGTACCTGGCGAGCAAAATTCATAATCCCCTTTACAATATCGGAGGCGCGTAGGGTTTCTTCGCGTAAAGATTCTAAATCTGAAAGTAAGATTTGCGTATCCTGTTGTGTCATTTTTGGGTTGTTTTTAAGATTGCGAATGGCGAGCTTGGCATAGGACAAAATATTGTTCAGGGGGTTATTTATTTCATGGCCAATGCCTGCAGCCATTTGTCCGATGCTGGCAAGCTTGCTACTTTGCAACATCATTTGTTGCGCTTTATCGCGCTCCTTATGTGCAACATCCAGGGTTTTGGTCATTTCATTAAAGGCTTTACCCAGATCTTTGATTTCATCAACACAGTGTTCGGTAAGTGCAATCTGGCTATAATCGCCCTGTGCATAATTTCTAAAGTTCAGTATGAGGTCTGAAAAGGCACGGGTAACACGTCTTGCTCCGATTTGTGTCAGAATAAGGCCTATTAATAAAGTAATGCCAGCGACTGACCAGATGGTAAGACGGATTTTAGCATAGGGTTGGTTAAGCCTTTCGTTAGAGATGCTAAGAGCCATAATCCAGTTCACAAATTGACTGGGGTAAGGTGTTATTTCCATAAAGTATAAAGTGGTATTTGTTTTTGCAGACATTGCGGTCGATGCAAGAATATTTGTATCATTATGTTGCATCTGATCAAATAATAGTTTGTCGTCTGTGTTCTGTAAATATTTTGCATCTGGTCGGGCGTGAGCAAAGCGGAGTTTTTGTGCGTCATCAAAAAGAATCAGGCCATCTCGGCTTTTAATATCGGGGTTGGTTTCTGCAATAAGCAACAAGCCATCAAATGGTCGAATGGCATGGTTTAAAATTTTATCAAGATCTTCGCCAAGAAGGGTCAAGCTGAGAGCGCCCACCCATTTGTTTTGATGATAAAGTGGAATGACATTATCCAGTAAACTTAAATGGCTAAGCAAGGCCGATTGTACTTTGTTATGTGGTAATACCATGGTGCTAACTTCATCTTGTGGCAACTCACGTAATTGGGTAATAAATATCGGGTTATTGAGCTCCTGTTCAACATAGGAAAAACCTTGCAGGCTATCATAAACCGGTTGGCTGCGTAGCTTATTACTGACTTTAACGACGGTATTGCCCTGGCTATCTAAAATTCGGATAAAAAAGGTACCGGGAATAATGGCCTGAAGACCTTCAAAAAACTGGTTTACGGCATCAAGTTGCTTGTTAAAATTGCCCCCCATATTTTGCTGGCTGATATTATCGAGCGTGACTAAGAACTCACGTACAGCCGGTGCCTGTGCCAGGCCATAAGTGAGGGCGCGGTCGGCCGCCAGGCGACGCTCAATTTCACTCGACAACATAGCCAGATGCTGGCTTACATTTTTGCGGGTGTCTTCTAAATAATTTGCCTGGCTGTAGTAAGTAGCGATTAATGCCAGCGCAGTTAAGGGCAGAACAAAGGCTAAAAAACCCCACAAAAAGATATTGGTCTGGATACGCATAGGGTTTAGTTTAGCGGTTGTTGTTGGCAGGTAAAAGGTTTTAAAGTGTGTGATTTGAGTAATGACGCGGTATACTTCAATTTTTAACGTACGGCGATAACATAGTATTATGGTGGCAAAAATTTTACAGAAGAAAGCAGGGTTAAATCACCGCTATCAGGCCATTTTATTAATGGTTTTTATTGCGGTGCTCACGGTTTCCTGTGGGAAAAAAGGGCCACTTTATATTCCTACAGCAACACCACAAATTGAAGCAAAACCCGCAGCGGCAGATAAAGCCACAGTGGAAAAAACTACCGATGCAAAAGACAGCGATAAAAGTAAAGCTGAACAGAAATTAATAAAGTAGATTTAAGTATGGATTATTTTCAATATAAAAATGGGCAGCTTTTTGCTGAAGATATTGCAGTTAGTGATATTGTCAGCGAGCATGGCTCGCCCTGTTATATCTATTCACGTGCCACTTTCGAGCGCCACTGGCAGGCTTTTGATGACGCCCTTGAAGGTCATGAGCATTTAGTTTGTTACGCGGTTAAGGCGAATTCAAATTTAGGCGTTTTAAATATACTAGCACGATTAGGCTCGGGTTTTGATATTGTCTCGATGGGGGAACTTGAGCGAGTTCTTGCCGCGGGCGGCGACCCGAAAAAAGTGGTTTTTTCGGGCGTGGGCAAGCGCGCCGATGAAATGCAGCGCGCTTTAGAAGTTGGTATTTACTGTTTTAACGTCGAATCGGAAGCGGAGTTAATCACTTTAAACTCGGTAGCAAAACAGTTAAATATTCAGGCGCCGGTATCACTGCGGGTTAACCCCGATGTGGATGCAAAAACCCACCCTTATATATCAACTGGTTTAAAAGATAATAAATTTGGTATTGCCATTGAATACGCCGAAATGGTTTATTTAAAAGCGGCGAACTTGTCGAACATTCATGTGCAGGGTGTGGATTGCCATATTGGTTCGCAGCTAACCGAACTATCGCCTTTTGTTGATGCGCTAAAACGTGTGCTGGCGTTAGTCGATCGCTTGCAGGCGCAGAATATTAATTTACAGCACATTGATTTAGGCGGTGGTTTAGGTATTCAGTACGATGACGAGCAGCCGCCATTGCCTGCCGATTATGCCAAAGCCGTTGCGGATGTCCTGGGCGACCGACAATTTAAGTTATTGATTGAGCCGGGTCGTGCTGTTGCAGGTAATGCTGGTATTTTAGTCACCAAGGTTGAATATATTAAAGCGGCCGATGCGAATGTAAGCGGTGGTAAAAATTTTGCAATTGTGGATGCGGCAATGAATGACTTGATGCGCCCGGCACTTTATTCTGCATGGCAAAAAATTATACCAATCAATGAAATCTCTGACGCAGAAGAACAGATTTATGACGTCGTTGGCCCCGTTTGTGAAACAGGTGATTTCCTGGGTAAAGAGCGGGCTTTGCGCATTAAAGCGGGTGATTATCTGGCCGTGCGTTCGTCCGGTGCGTATGGCTTTACCATGAGTTCAAATTACAATACCCGTGAACGTGTGGCTGAAATAATAGTGGACGGCGACACAATGCATGTCGTCCGCCAGCGTGAAAAAATAGCAGACTTGTTTGCAGGCGAAAGCATTTTGCCTGACTAATCGTAATAAAATTTAACCGATAGAATGTGATGAATATTCAATTTTCAAAAATGCATGGGCTTGGCAATGACTTTGTGGTTATTGATGCTATTTCACAAACCATTAACCTAAGTGTGGAGCAAATTAAATTGATTGCAGACCGGCATTTTGGTGTTGGTTGTGACCAGCTATTACTGGTTGAAAAAACGGAACAGATGAATGTTGATTTTCGCTATCGTATTTTTAATTCAGATGGTGGTGAAGTCGAGCAATGCGGCAATGGTGCGCGTTGCTTCGCACGTTTTGTGCGTGACAAAGGCTTAACCGATAAAAATAAAATTCGCGTTGAAACGCAATGCGGCATTATTGAGCTTGATATAGACGATAAAGACAATGTGACTGTGGATATGGGCGTGCCCAATTTTTCACCAGCTGCATTACCGATGAACATAGAAACGCTAACGCGGCTTGATAACGGTAAATACAGTTTAAATGTCAATCAGGACACGATTGAGTTTGGCGCGGTTTCAATGGGCAATCCGCATATTGTTTTGTTAGTGAATGAGGTGGATGTTGCCGAGGTCAATCGCATTGGTTCAGTGCTAGAGTCACATGTTATTTTTCCGCAGCGGGTTAATGTCGGTTTTGTGCAAGTTGTTGACCGACAAAATATTCGCTTGCGCGTTTTTGAGCGTGGTGTCGGTGAAACGAAAGCCTGTGGCACGGGTGCCTGCGCAGCCGTTGTGGTTGCACAACAATGGGGGTTACTGGATGACGAGGTTCAGGTGCAACTTCCCGGTGGCATTTTACAGATTCAACACAAAGAAAACGCGAATGTGCTATTGATTGGCGACGCCGTATTGGTTTTTGATGGACAAATAAGCTTGTGACTTTTTATTCGTTTTGTATTAAAGTCTCTATATTATAAAGGTTAGGAAACGCATATCGATGGCCGTTCAAAAGAAACCATTACCGAAGCAAGATAAAACCACCGAGCACGATATTGTTCAGTACTTGCGTGACCATCCTGATTTTTTTGAACAGCATCAGAATTTATTAGCCGATATGATGTTAGTGCATGAAAGTGGTAGCGCAGTTTCTTTAATTGAGCGGCAGGTGTCCATTTTACGTGAGCAAAAAGACGATGCACGCGCAAAACTGCATGCTCTGATTAATGTTGCAGAAAAAAATGAACAACTCAGCCAACGCTTTAATACACTTATTCTAGCGTTACTCGATACCCAGTCGTTTGGTCAGGTTATCGATTTTATTCAGCAGCGGCTGGTAAAAGATTTTGATGCACATCGTGTCTCGATACGTGTTTTAAAAGGTTTTCCGGTTTCTCAGCAGCAGCTCCCCGAATCAGCAAGCCGGGATCATTACAATCTGGAAGTTTTTGATAAAGTAATTGAAAATCGCACCCCGGTTTGTGGTCGCCTGCCCATGGACCAACTAGAGCAGTTGTTTAATGACGACTATGAAAAAATTTGCTCAGCCGCTTTAATACCTTTAATAAAGGATGACAAAAGCGACTGCATCGGTTTACTTGCGATTGGCAGTACCGATAAAGACCGATTCCGTGCAGATATGGGCACCTTGTTTTTGAGTCATTTAAGCAGAGTGTTAACCCGGGTTATTGAAAAGCACATTGCTCGGTCTATTTAAATGGCGCTTCTCGAACGAGAGCAAATTAAAGATTATCTTAACGAACTGCAATACCAACGCCGCTTATCCAGACACACGCTTTCAAATTATCAGCGCGACCTGTCAGTTTTTTTTAAGTATTGCAATCAAAAATATCCCTCAGAAATAAATGACTGGAATGATGTTTTAGCGGCGCATATACGTCATTACATTAGCAAGCGTCACCAACAGGGGTTGGCTCCTGCGAGCTTGCAGCGAAACTTGTCATCCATCCGTTCTTTTTTTAATTACTTATTAAAACTAAGCATTATAAAAAATAACCCAGCCACCGGGATTTCTGCACCTCGCTCGGGTCGACAGCTACCCAACGTTCTGGATGTGGATCAAACCTGTCGTTTAATGCAAATTCCAACCGAAGGCAATATTTTTGCCATAAGAGACAAAGCAATACTCGAATTATTTTATTCATCCGGGTTACGTTTATCCGAACTAGTGCAACTGGATATTAGCGATTATAAATCAACCGCAAGTTATGTACGTGTTATGGGTAAAGGCGGTAAGCAACGTGACGTGCCAGTTGGTAAGCAGGCGCAACAGGCATTGAGTGCGTGGTTACTGTGCCGGGATGAATTAGTAAAAATGAAATATTCAAAGCAGGCACTATTTTTAGGCAAACAGGGTAAACGTATATCACCGCGCACCATTCAAAAACGCATGAGTGAGTGGGCGGTTAAGCAAGGCATCGATGTGCATGTACACCCACATATGCTGCGCCATTCTTTTGCCAGCCATATTCTTGAATCCAGTGGTGACTTGCGCGCAGTACAGGAATTACTTGGTCACAGTGATATTTCAACCACGCAAATTTATACGCATTTAGATTTTCAGCATCTTGCCGAGGTCTATGATAAGGCGCATCCTCGTAGTAAAAAAAGTAGCAGGTCTTCATCTAAATAACTGTTTCAAATCCCTAAGCAGTTAGAGAGCTTAAGTACGTAGCCCAGATGCAGCGAAGCGAAATCCGGGAAGGTTAAGGGCTGCTTCCCGGGTTGCCTTTTATTCCATCCGGGTTACTTGTTGGGGTAACAGGGTAAAACCAAAGCTGCTCAGAATTTAAAAACTTATAATTTTTCTGGTGACGACGATGATGATTCATTTTAGGATTTAGTCGTAAAAATCTAGCTACTTTAGCGGCTTTTTTATTTGTTGGAAATAAAACTATTTATTTCCAGTTTAATGGGAACCTTTTTGCTGCAGAGGTGTGTCTAGGGGTATGGTAAAAATATTTAAAATGTCCTGGCGTCATCAATTTGAAGGTTTAATTCGCCCTCATCTTCGGGAGCTTTATTCCTATGCTTACAGGTTGTGTCACAACCGTGAGCGAGCCGAGGACATTGTACAGGATTTGGTGGTGCGCCTGTATCAGGGTAAATCACGTCTTGACCAAGTGGATAATCTGCGTCCATGGTTATATAAATCATTATTTCGCCAGTACCTCAATGACAAGCGCAGCGAGAGTCGTTCCCCGTTTGGTTATATCGACGACGGAGCAGAGGAAGACATTGCTGAGCTAGAGGATATGGGCGAAACCCCCGAGGCCTTAACTGCACGTCATTTGCAGCAGGCCAATTTAAAACAGGCTTTACAGTGCTTACGCCCCGAATTTCATGAAATTCTTCTTATTCATGATTTAGAAGGTTTTAATGTGCAAGAAACGGCCGATATTCTGGAGATCCCGCTGGGTACCGTTAAGTCAAGAGTACACCGCGCAAGAAATAATTTAAGAAAAATACTGATTCAGGGAACCGAATCGGTCGAACCGGTGTTTTCAGAGATAGAGGGTTAGAAAATGCAATGTAAGCAAGTACACAAAATGATCGATGAAATGCTGAGTGGCACGGCATCGCATGTTCAGTTGCAGGTTGTTGAACAGCACGTTATAGGATGCCAGCAATGCAATGAGCACCTGTGTGCATCGCGTGAATTGACTCTAAGCCTTCGTGCAATGGAAATACCTGAACCCAGTGCAGATTTTGCAGAGCGTGTTTTTTCTGCACTTGATGAAGCGGAAACAAAAAAACCACGGCATTGGTTTGCGGCTGGGTTTGGTAGTGCGATTGCGGCGAGCATTATGCTCTGGTTTGTGTTTTTCCAGACCGAACCGTTCCAGCAATCGAACCCAGAGCAGGCTTTACAGGTAAGCGCCACGGTTGAAATGGTAACAAAAGAGGTGAAGCGAGTGAGTTTAGTTTTTAATACAGTTGAAGGCATTGACATGGCGACGATCAGTATTGAACTACCTGAACACGTAACACTTAAAGGTTACCCGACTCGTCGTGTCATAAGCTGGAAAACAAGTTTAAAACCCGGGGTTAATCGTTTGAGTTTGCCACTCATTGCAGCTCAACCGATGCAGGGGGCTGTTGTGGCCAGGCTAACCCGAGGTAGCCAAACACGTGCATTTGAAATTCAGCTACAGGCGAAAAATATAATCGTCGGTAGTCTTGAATTGATAAATGCGTAAGTTGTAACTTTATATGTATAAAAATTAAGGAGTACGAAAATGAAATTATTAAAATCAATGATGTTGGTGTTATTTATGGGTTTACCCTTTAGTCTGGCGCAGGCGGCAACCAGCCTGGATGACGTGACTATGGATGTGGTTCATGACAATGACCCTAATGAAGTTGTACATGAGATTAAATTACCTGATGATGCTGACCTTAAAGGCCGCGATGACGATGAAGATCACAAAAACTCTAATGATGACCATGCAAGCGAAAAAGACAGCAGTGATCATGAAAATGAAGTTGAGAACGAAGTAGAAAATGAAGTGGAAAATGAAGTGGAAAATGAAGTCGAGATCGAAGTAGAAAACGAAGTCGAGACTGAAGATGCTGTTCAAGATGCAACAAGTGACTAAATGTTTCATTAATATCAATTATTAGATGGTTGATTGCACCTCTGTTTAACAGGGGTGTTTTTGCTTGTAAAGAAAAGTAGAATGTAAGTGGTGTATCAGGGAATGAGTGTTATTTACTTTTAAACAGGATGAGGATTTTAGATTTATGGGTATAAGCATATTGTTAAGTATGTTCCGCAAGTTAGTTTTCGGGTTATCTGTTTTTATTTTATTTGTTAATACCAGTTATGCGGGTAATTTTGAATCGGGTATAAAATTATTTAAAGCCGCTAAATACAAACAGGCGGTTAAAAAGTTTCATCGTGCTGAGGCTGCAGGCGTGAAGAAAACGTCACTATATTATAATTTGGCGGTTAGTTATTTTAAATTAGCTAATTATAAAAAGGCCAGAAAATATTTTTTAATCACCAGTAAAGACACAAAATTCTCCCAGATTTCTCAATATAATCTGGGTCTGGTTGCATTAAAACAAAATAAAAAGAAGCAGGCTTTAAAACGTTTCTTGCGTGCATCAAGCACCGTGGGTGATCCGCGTATCACGGCAATTGCGAATAAACAAATTGATAAATTAAAGCCAGGTAAAGGAGTGCAAACTGCTGATGGCGGCTTGAGTATTACCTATGGTAATGACAGTAATGTATTGTTGTTAACAGATGATTCGCCATCTCGCAAAAGTGACAACTATCTTGAGAGTTACTTCTATGGTGGTATTCGATTGGGCAATGCATACCGTTTGTCAGGTTCATGGTATCAGCGTAATTATAGTGTTGTTAATAGTGGTGATTACAGCGTATTGCAAGTGAAAGGTGACTATTTGTTTGCTGTAGGTGGTTGGAAGGTTGAGCCGGGTATTGCATTTTCAAATAGTCAGTTTGGTTCACGTGATTACCTGGATACACTGGATTTAAACATTGTTGCAAAGCGTAGAATGGACTCAGGCCGGGTAGTATTACGCTATCGCTATAGTGACATTGGTGCACGTGATAGTATTTATAATTATCTTGCGGGTACTCGCCAGCAAGCCCGCGTGGATTATTATACAAAAACAGACCTTGGTCGTTTGCGCTATCGTTACCAGCTGGAATTGAATAGCAGGGAAAATCGCGCAACAAAAAACTACTCACCGACGCGCCATGATTTTCGTTTGCGCTTGCGTAAAAAACTGGCAGATAACTGGAAGCTTAAGTTAGAAGCTCAATACCGTTTTAGCAACTACTCAGCTGCGGCTGGTGTAGTGCGCAAGGATACTCGTTTGCGCATGGTGGCGGGGCTTGGGTATCGGTTAAATCGCCAGTGGACGATAACCGGCCGGGTTATTAATACGAATAATGATTCTAATTTAATTTCTGAAGATTATGCACGCACAGATTGGCAACTTTATACCCAGCTTACTTTCTAGGCGTTAATGCTGACTGGATAGACGGTGGAATACTGTACTATTGCAACCTGCGCACGGTGGAATGTGGCCGGCATGGTGAAAGTGGAGCTGTTTGCCGCAGCTGTCACAAACTAAAACTCCCGGGCCCGTGACTTCGCCGGTATGTAATGCACGTTTGGCTTGATCCTGTTTCCATTCTAATAGTTCAACGGTGGTCTGGTCGGCGATTTTAGGTAACAAATCCAGTAAACTGCCTTCGACTAATTTCAGTTCGAAGCCCAGCCAGTCCTTCACTTCCTGTGTTGTTTCTGAAAAGTGTTGCCCGGCTGAATGTAGATCCCGATGCACAGCATCCTGAACCTGTCTTAACAGAGTGTCATCCAGATTTTTTAATTGTGGAATATCTTTGGATACTTTGTGAATTGTATCTTCGATATTTTTTTTGCGCCTGTCATCAATATGTAATTCATCGAGTGTTTTTTCAAGCAATAATTCATAGGCTTCACCAAGTGCCTGAATAGGATCGGGGGATTTTCTCATGGGGCTCTCCTTTTAGAAATTATTTTGCTTATACATAACATTTTAGCTTATAAAGTGAATTTTTTATTGATCCAGAGCATTTGATATTAACCCGGCTGCGTTATTTTGCATTCAGTAAATAAGGGGATGCCGTTAGCGATATGCCAGTGCTGGATACCGTCCCAGGCTTCCTGTGCTGTTTCTGCATACCAGAAAAGTTCACGATCTTCTGCATCGATTACACCTTCAGCAACAAGAAAATCAAAATCAATGGCGCGTTGCCAGTAGGCTTTGCCGACAAGTACGATGGGCAAAGGTTTTATTTTACGTGTTTGCACCAGTGTTAATGTTTCAAAAAACTCGTCCAGTGTTCCATAGCCACCGGGAAAGGCAACCAGTGCTTTTGCACGTAATAAAAAATGCAGTTTACGCAATGCAAAGTAATGGAAGCGAAAACATAATCCTGGTGTGATGTAAGGGTTAGGGTATTGTTCATGGGGCAGGGTAATATTCAAGCCCACTGTTTTTGCACCGACATCCCATGCGCCTCTATTTGCCGCTTCCATAATGCCGGGGCCACCACCAGTCATCAGTACAACACGGCAGTCACAGGTTGATTTACCTGATTCACCGACCAGCCGACCAAAGTCACGCGCTATCTGGTAGTACCGGCTTTTATCCAGAATACGTTTAGCCACTGTGAGTTGTTGCTGTACCGATAGCGCATCAGGATGGTCTTGTATCATTTTCTGAAGTTTGTCGACTTTTCTTGTCGCTTCAGCGGGTTCGGGAATTCGAGTGCTGCCAAAAACGACAATAGTATGTTCTATACCCTGTTCTTCCAGCAATAGCTCGGGCTTGATGTAATCAATTTGCAGCCGTGTGCCACGCGCTTCATTGCGGCGTAAAAAATCAGCATCTCTGTCGGCCTGACGATAAGCCGGATCTTTCATTATTTTCTGGATACGTTCGTCGGCTTTAGCGTCATCGGTTACTGCTTTGCAAAACTGCCAGGGTAATTTTTGCTGGCGGTTAATCGGGTGCGGCGGTTTGGGTATAGACAGCTTTATATTCTTGTTTGAATCGTCAGTCATATTAGCTCTACTTTATACAGGGAAGTAATTTATCGCTGTTACATAGCTGAAAAAAATTAAAGTACATTTAAAGTATAGGGTGAATAAAGAGAAAATAAACATAAGTTAGACTTATAGTTGTATATTATGAATGAACTTATGTTAGCTTTATCTTTCAAAGCACTGTTGTTTAATAAGTAAAAAAATAATTAAGGAATATAAGAGTATGGTTCGCCGTTTGTTCTTTTTTATCTCTGTGGTGCTCATTATTTTAATTTCCGGGCTTATTTTTATCTGGCCGGGTAGCTGGTGGGTTGTTTTTGTTGTTGCACCTTTTATTTTATTAGGCTTGTATGATATTACACAGCAAAAACGCACCATCCCGCGTATTTATCCAGTTATTGGGCGGTTACGGTATTTGTTTGAATCCATTCGTCCCGAAATTCAGCAGTACTTTGTAGAAACCGATACCAATGGCCAGCCAGTCAATCGTGAGTTTCGTTCACTGGTTTATCAGCGTGCAAAAGGGGCGCGTGATACACGGCCTTTTGGTACGCTATTTGATGTTTATCGCCCCGGTTATGAATGGATTAACCCCTCTTTATCGCCAGCACCGGTGGCGGAAAAAGAACCAAGAGTACATGTTGGCGGCCCGCAATGTACAAAACCTTATGCTGCATCGCACTTAAATATTTCGGCAATGAGCTTTGGTGCCTTGAGTCGCAATGCCATCCTTGCACTAAATAAAGGTGCGCGTATCGGTGGTTTTGCACATAATACCGGTGAAGGTGGGATCAGCCTTTACCATCGTGAGCCGGGGGGCGATTTGATCTGGCAAATAGGTACCGGTTATTTTGGTTGTCGCAATCATGGTGGTTCTTTTAATCCCCAGGCTTTTGCAGAAAAAGCAGAGCTGGATCAGATTAAAATGATCGAAATTAAATTATCGCAAGGTGCCAAGCCAGGTCACGGGGGTATTTTACCGGCGGCCAAGCTAACTGAAGAGATTGCCGCTATTCGTGATGTACCGATGGGGCAGGATGTTATATCCCCACCGGGGCACAGTGCTTTTTCGTCACCGACAGGCTTACTTGAATTTGTTGCGCTGCTGCGTAAGCTATCCGGTGGCAAGCCTGTTGGCTTTAAACTTTGTATTGGGATTAAGTCCGAGTTTCTTGCTATTTGTAAGGCGATGTTGGTTACCGGAATTTACCCTGATTTTATTACAGTGGATGGTAGTGAAGGTGGTACGGGTGCAGCACCTATTGAGCTGGCCAATTCAGTGGGCACGCCGATGCGTGACGGTCTTTCTTTTGTGCACAGCGCATTATTGGGGATTGGTGTTCGAAAACATATTCGTATTATCGCCGCTGGTAAGGCGATATCGGCATTTCATATGCTGCGCATGTTAGCGTTGGGCGCGGATATGATTAATTCAGCGCGTGGGATGATGTTTGCGTTGGGTTGTATTCAGTCTCGCTATTGTAATACTAATATGTGCCCCACGGGTGTCGCAACACAGGATCCTGCTCGCTATAAACAATTAAATATTAAAGGTAAAGCTCAGCGTGTTGCCCAGTATCATGAAGCAACAATACATGCGTTACTGGAGTTGCTTTCCAGCGCGGGCTTAAAGGATCCGGATGCGGCTCGGCCACATCATATTTTACGTCGTATTAACGGGCCAGAGATTAAAACTTACGCGCAGTTATATCCCTGTATAGAATGTGATAGTTTGTTGTCAGAAGGCCAGATGCCTGCGCAATGGAAAGATGCATGGGATACGGCTGACCCGGCACGTTGGAATTAAATAGCCACTGGCATTGATTAGACTATTTCTTTTTTAGTGTTGATGGATAACCGGCATTGGCGGTGGCTTTTGTAATAGCTTCAATACTGGTTTTATCCGGGTCAAAAATCACTGTCGCTGTTTTAGTGTCGTAATTTGCTTTGGCATCAATTACACCGGGTACTTTCTTCAAAGCCTTGCGAACTGTAATAGGGCAAAACTTGCAAGTCATACCGGCTACATCCAGTATTATGGTTTTGCTTTGTGCCGCGTAGGCAAAAAAGTTGTTGCTGATTAATGCAAGTGTGACGAGGCTGGAAAGTAATATTTTTTTAAACACCGTTGTTCTCCATTTAATTATTCAAAAAAAATTAAGCCGTAATAAGGAAAAGCCAGTAAAGCAATAAGAGTGACAGAAACGAGCCAGAAAATAATACGTTGGTTGCGTAAAGTACGTGGCAGGGCGCAGGTATCTCCGGGGGTACATTGGCGCGGTATAATATAAAGTTTACGAAATGCCATAAACAGGAAGACCAGCGTAATGGCAATAAAAATGGGTCGGTAAGGTTCAAGTGCGGTCAGGGTGCTAATCCAGGTGCCGCCAATGCCCATGGCGAGTAAGACCAGCGGCCCAATACAGCAAACCGAAGCCCCGATTGCGGCTAATGAGGCGGCTACAATGCTGCCGGTATTTTTTGTATTAGGTGATTCAGTCATTTTGCTTTCCTTTAAGCTAAGTTTACAAACTGTACCTATGTACAGAGTCAAGTTGGATTTGATGCTCGGTTTAATCCGAGGTTCCCTGGAATATACGTTTTTGCTCGTAGCAAAAGACTTTTGCATTAACACCACAATAACCTCAAGAGTGAATTTTAGGGTTTAAGATCCTTAAAAAACAACAGCTTAATCAGCTCCTTGTGGCTGGTTTTTTGATATAGGCGGAACATTACTTTAGCTAAAGGTTTTGCGATAGTACTTAATTTAGCACTTGAATTTACCCGAGTGATTTTATAGGGAATTATAGTAATAAAGCGAAAGCCAAACTCAGGAATATAATGATATTTTCGTACTGGATATTATTTATTTCCGTGTACTTAAATTCATGATTTTCTTTTAATAATGGTGAAAAGACTGCTAATCTTAAATGACACGATGGATAATGGAGATAGTCGTCCGGCATGCCTATATTAAGTTGGCTTATTGCGGCACTGATAGGTGTTAGCCTGTATGCAGGTGTCCATTTTTTACTGCATCATTTTCATACCCGGCAGCAGCAGGCACGTAAAAATCTTCATTTGTTTTTTAGCTTGATGAGCTTTTTTATCGTTGGCTTTATGGCGGCTGAACTTTTTGCCTATCAGGCAGAGACGCAGCAGGATTATGTGGAAGCTTATCGATGGCGTGCAAGCTTTGCTCTGCTTACCTTTACGTTCTGGAGCTGGTTTGTTTATAGCTACACGGGTGTTGGCATACGAGCACTGGTGTGGTTAGTCAGTTTATATTCTTTTTTCCAGCTCATACCTAATACTCTCCTGCCTTATGGTGAGTTTTTTGATACGCTTCCTGAAATTACAACGGTAACCCTGCCCTGGGGGGAGCAAATCGTTGCGCACACTGTTAATAAGATGAATTTTTTTGGCCTTTTGTTGTGGTCGAGTTTGTTATCGCAATTAGGTTATTCTTTTTATGCCGCAATTTGCCAGTATCGCAATGGCCAGCATCACCAGGGTTTAATGCTGTTTTTAGGCGTATTGATGTGCAGCATCTTTATTGGTCAAACATTGTTAGTACGTATGGGGCTTCTGGACTTTATTCCTTTGGCACAATTTGGTTTCCCTTCTCTTATTCTGGTAGTCGGCATTGCCCTGCATCAGGAATTTCGGCAGCGTATACAACGTATTTCATCGATCATTGACCATGTGCCGGCTGTTGTTTATATGAAAGATATCAATGGTAAGTATTTAATGGTTAACCGTGAATATGAAATATTATTTAATACAAAAAATATCGAGATGCTGGGTAACACCGATTACAGTATGTTTGACAAGCAAACAGCCGATACTTTAAGGGAAAATGATCTACAGGTGTTTGAGCAAGAGAAGATAGTTGAATTTGATGAGCAGGTAAAATATTCAGAGGAGATTCAGCGTACTTATCATACAATTAAGTTCCCATTATTTGATAACCATAATAAAGCATATGCAGTGTGTGGTATATCTACAGATATTACGGCACGTCGGCGAGCAGATGAAGCTTTGCATAGTATTGCGCGAGGTGTCTCAGGGCAGCTGGGTGGTCAGATTTATGGACAGATGGTGGTTCAGCTTAGTAAATTGTTTGATGCAAAGTATGCTTTTATTGGTGTTCTTGATGATAAAAATAAAAGGCAGGTTAATGTTATCTCACTGTCTGCAGATGAAAATATTGTTGATAACTTCAGTTACCATTTAGATAACACACCCTGTGAAAACGTAGTAGGCCAGAAAACCTGTTCTTACCCAAATAAGGTGCAGGACTTATTTCCAAAAGATATTATGCTTAAGGATATGGAGCTGGCCAGTTATATCGGCTCACCCTTGTTTGACTCTAATAATATTGCCATTGGCTTAATGGTTGTGATGGACACTAAACCGATGAATGATGTTGCAAGATTAACGTCGGTGTTAGAAATATTTGCGGCTCGCGCAGGCGCTGAGCTTGAACGCGTTAAAGCAGAGGCGAACATTCGCCGTTTGGCATTTAATGATTATTTAACGGGTCTGTCAAATCGTGCCGCATTGCATGAATACATTATCAACTTATTGGCACAACTAAAAGAAGCGCCACTTGCCGGGGCGATGCTGTTAATCGATCTGGATCACTTTAAAACAATTAATGATGCTTTAAGTCATGATGTAGGGGATGATGTTCTGAAATTAGTGGCTGAACGATTACGCAATACAATCGGTGAGCAGGATTTTGTTGCCCGAATTGGCGGTGACGAATTTGTCGTGATAATCAGCCGAAAGCAAGAAGAGCCACTAGAAGAGCTTGCTGGTTATATCGCAGAGAAAATTGTCAATGCACTTTGTGAACCCTTTAAGCTGGAAAAGCGAATATTAAATATTGGTGCAAGTGTTGGGATTGTTTTATTCCCACAACAGGGGGAAACCGAGGTTGATATTATGCGGCGTGCCGATATGGCTTTGTATCAGGCAAAAAATAAAGGCCGGGGTCTTATTCAGTATTATCAGTCTTCAATGCAGGAACGTGTAGATGAGCGCTTAAAAATAGAAAGAGGCCTGCGCCATGCGATTGAAAAAAATGAGCTAACATTGCATTATCAGCCGCAACTTAATATTAGCGGACAACTTATTGGTGTGGAAGCATTGCTACGCTGGAAGCATCCAAAGCTAGGGCAGGTATCACCGGATCGCTTTATTCCTATTGCAGAAGAAACGGGTTTAATACACGCGATTGGCCACTGGGTTTTTCATGAAGCTTGTCGCCAGTATAAAGACTGGCAAAATAACAATATTTCTTTTGATGGCCATATTTCTGTCAATGTCAGTGCATGGCAATTTGCGGCTCCGGGGTTTGTTGTTAGTGTGATTAATGCCCTGGCTGATTACCGTTTGCGACCCGAACAAATTGTGCTGGAACTAACAGAAACAGCGCTACTAAAAGATGTCGGCGATACGCGTGATAAATTGTCAAAACTGCGTGCCGCTGGTATTCAGGTGGCGCTTGACGATTTTGGTACGGGCTATTCATCTCTGGCTTATTTAAAAGATATGCCAATGCAAATCCTTAAAATAGATCGAGCTTTTATCAGTGAATTAACAGAAAGCAATGACCACCCACTGGTTGAAACTATTATCGATATGGGGAAGCACATGAACCTGGGTATTATTGCCGAAGGTGTTGAAACTGAAGTACAACGAAAAATATTGATTGAGTTGGGCTGTGAAGTTTTTCAGGGTTACTATTTCTCGAAGCCATTATCTGCCAGTGATTTTATAAGCTGGTTGCACGAGCATGATCTGCAGGTTAAATATGCGCAACAAGTTCAGTGAGTTTTACATTTTTTTTGTGAGCGATAGTGAAGCAATCTTTATCAGTACTCATTTATAAATAGAAAAGAAAGCATATACATAACGGTGGTTAATTTAAGAATGTAAACCACTAAGTGACTCAACAATAGGGCAGCGTGTAGTATTTTTTTTCTGCTGGCAGGTTTTAATTAGTTTATCAAGTGTTTGCTGCAAATTTTGTAAGTCCCGAATTTGTTTGTTGATCTGTGCTTGTTTATTTTCCGCACGCAGTCGTACGTCATCGCAGTGGCCATCTCCAAGCTCTAGTAATTCAGCAATTTCTTTTAAGCTAAAGCCCAGTTGCTTTGCGCGTCGGATAAATAAAATACGTTCGACACTTTCATGTGGGTAAACGCGGTAGCCTTGCTCAGGTTTCGGCGGCTCGCTAATAATTCCCAGACGTTGGTAATAACGGATGGTCTCAATATTAACGCCAGCCTGACGGGCAAGCTGGCCGATGGTGCGTGGTTTTGTCATGACAGGTTCCTGCTAAATATTCTGTTGTTATCTACAGACGGATATTTTTGATAATAGTTCCTGATATTGTTATATATGCTTGATCATATATATGTTATATCGTATATTAAGAGGATGAATATTGATACCCACATCCTCTTTTCCGCGCTTGCCAATGAGATACGTTTGCGAGTACTTACTTTACTGCAAGCGCAAGGTGAGCTTTGTGTTTGTGAATTAATCCATGCTCTGAATTTATCGCAACCGATGATTTCCCGTCACCTTGCCTTACTACGTGCCGATGGTCTGGTCGAAACGCGCCGTGCAGGGCAATGGATGTACTACCGTATCCACCCTCAGCTGGCCGCCTGGGCGAGTGAGGTATTAGTGGTGACGGTTGAGGCAAATAAGCAACAGCAGCCCTTTATCAATGATATGCAAGTGCTGGCGGGCATGCCGAATCGCCCTGATGCAGCTTGCTGTGCCTAATGGTTTTATTCGAATAACTTCAAATTAGTTCAGGGTAATAACATGACAATACGCGTTGCCATTAATGGCTTTGGTCGCATGGGGCGGCTTGGGTTTCGGGCAGGTTGGGATAATCCGGCTTATGAAATAGTGCATATCAATGAAATAGCCGGTGACAATCTTGCTATGGCGCATTTGCTGGAATTTGATTCTGTGCATGGCCGCTGGAATCGAAATATTGTAACGGCTACTAATGCGATTATCGTCGATGATAAATATGTGAGTTATAGTTCTGAAAATAATCCCGCAGCTATTGACTGGGCTGCAAAGAATATCGACATGGTTATTGAATGTACCGGCCAGTTTAAAACCGAAGCGGCATTGCAGTGCTATTTTGAACAAGGGATAAAGAAAGTACTGGTTTCGGCACCGGTACCATCGCCAGCGATCAATATTGTGTATGGCATTAATCAGCATGAATATAATGCAAAGCAGCATAATATAATTACCGCCGCATCCTGTACAACAAATTGTCTGGCGCCTTTTATTAAAGTAATGATGGATACGGTCGGTATCAAACATGGCTGCATGACGACCATTCATGATATTACCAATACCCAGACGATTGTTGATAAAGGTCATAAAGATTTACGCCGAGCACGCGCTTGCGGGCAGTCACTTATTCCTACATCAACCGGCTCTGCAAAGGCGATTACAAAGATATTTCCAGAGTTAAAGGGAAGGTTAAATGGTCATGCGGTACGTGTGCCACTACTCAATGCATCATTAACCGACTTTGTTTTTGAAGCTAAGCGAGAAACCAGTGCCGAAGAAATAAATGCATTGTTTAAGCGTGCATCAGAAAATGAATTAAAAGGGATATTGGGTTACGAAGAGCGACCACTGGTGTCGGTGGACTATGTGAATGATCCACGTTCCAGCATTATTGATGCCTTGTCAACGATGGTTGTGAACGATACACAAGTGAAAATATATGCCTGGTATGACAATGAATGGGGCTATGTGAACCGGATGATGGAACTGGCCGCTTTTATTTCTGAAGACATGTAGTTATTGCCCATTCCAGCATGAACACCCATCTGAAAAACTATTTGATTATTACCGGAGGTTACTGGGCTTTTACCATTACCGATGGTGCTTTACGGATGCTGGTGGTTTTGTACTTTCATTTGCTGGGTTATTCGCCCTTTGAAGTCGCCATGCTGTTTTTGTTCTATGAATTTTTTGGTATTGTCACTAATTTGGTGGGTGGTTGGTTAGGCTCTCGTATTGGCCTGAATTTAACAATGCATATTGGGATGGCCATTCAGGTTGTTGCACTTGCGATGCTCATGGTGCCGGAAGCGTGGCTGTCTGTTAGCTATGTGATGCTGGCGCAAGCGTTATCCGGTATTGCAAAAGATCTGAATAAAATGTCAGCTAAGGCCAGTGTAAAAAAACTAGTACCAGATAGTCATGCTAACAAAGATAATATTTTATTTCGTTGGGTTGCTATTTTAACAGGCTCAAAAAATGCATTAAAAGGTGTTGGTTTTTTTATTGGTGCATTGCTATTGCAGCTATTCGAGTTTAGAGGGGCACTCACGGTTTTAGCGGCTAGTCTGTTTCTGGTGTTATTAACTTGCCTGTTTATGCTGCCGTCAGGTCTGGGTAAGTCAAAAGAAAAGCAGAAATTTAGTCGGGTATTTTCAAAAACAGCAGCTATCAACCGCCTGTCGATTGCACGTTTTTTCCTGTTCGGTGCGCGCGATGTCTGGTTTGTAGTGGCGCTACCGGTGTATCTTTATTCTGTTCTGAACTGGTCCTTTATAAACGTAGGCAGTTTTCTGGCTGCATGGGTTATTGGCTATGGCATGGTGCAGGCCAGCGCACCTGGATTATTACGAAAAAGCCATCATGGCAAAGGCCCCGATGGTAATACAGCCATGCGTTGGTCTTTTATTCTGGCCATTTTCCCTGCGGCTATTGCCACTGCTTTATACGTTGGGTTTCAGGCAGATATTGTTTTGATCGGCGGGCTTATTGCTTTTGGTTTTGTGTTTGCAATTAACTCTGCGGTACACTCTTATCTAATTGTTGCCTGGTCAGATAAAGATAAGGTTGCATTGAATGTCGGTTTTTATTACATGGCTAATGCCGCTGGTAGACTAAGTGGAACGGTACTGTCAGGCTGGGTATACCAAACACAAGGTCTAGTAGGGTGCTTGCTTATTTCAACGGTTTTTATTTTACTGGCGGGGGTGTTTTCTACTCGTTTAGTTGTTGAGCCAGCCCAACATCTGAATGGTTAACAGCCCATGAAATTTATTTAAAAATAATCAGCGGCCAGGTAGGCCATATCAATATTACGCTGATGCGATGAAACTTCTCCTTGTGCTTTTCGCATTGTGGCTTCGACTCGAGCGGCCTTTATAACGTGCTGATTTATAATTTTGGGGTAGAGTTGTTGTTGTGCGTCAACTGTTAGCGCTTGCTGTTTGCAAGCCATTGTTTCCAGTAAGGCGCGTGTTGCATCACCAAAATGTTGTAATAAAAGCAACCAGGGTGAATGCCAGCCGAGGTAATCCTTTACGACGGTATTAATGGGTTGGTTCACCCAGCGGCGGTTAATTAGCAATTTTGGAAAAATGTGTTTGGGCAGGGCTCGGCCTTCAAGTTTGTTATTGGTACATGAGCATTTTAAACCGACTCCATTGCGATCTTTGTCACGTAAAAACCATTGTACTTGAGGTTGGTTCCCAGCTGCGGCATTGATTTGTTCGGTTAGCCATTGTGCGTGGTTACTTAAATGATTGTCGGGATTGTTTTCGACTAAATATTTTGACTGGAAACTTTCACGGCATAACATCCCCGATGTCCATGGTCTATATTCAGGCTCGCCGAGCTCAGATTTAAAACATTCGCTATGTAACAGTGCCAGTGGCAAGTCCATATGCTTGTCGAGCAGCCAGAGCTCATACTGGTCGGCCAGATTAAAAGGAACTTCTTTTGCATGGTGTTTGACAGTGTTGAGTAAGGCCAGCCCTGCGGTTTGTATGGCACCATAGTCCATTGTGTTTAATAGCGGGCAGCGTTTGAGCCCGTTCTCTGCCGACCATATGCCAAAGCGAATATCCGGTACTTCGATATTCATATCGCCATCATTGGCAATATTCTGTAAATTGCTGTCGCGTAGATAGAGTGTCCAGATCTTTCCGTCAGTTGAAACGGCATCGGCATCACCGGTATCGATCACATTCATCACACCACGAAACGGATTAAGCATTCGTTGGCTATA
>QIKU01000164.1 GCA_003232015.1 Gammaproteobacteria bacterium | reverse complement strand
GTTAAATGACTATATACACCGGGCTAAAAAAGTACTAAAAAAATTACAGAGTTTAAGTAATAACCCTAACAATATTTCTCTTCCAAAAGCAGCTAATTAATAGAAGCATCCCCATAAAACAAGAATAACTACTCTTCTTCAATTTCAACAACCGGAGCCAAACGCCAGACATTTCGATAGCCTTGCGGCAACTTACGACCACGCTGTGCGCGCTCACCTTCAAACGGTCTCATGTCGGCGGCATCAAAAACTTTATATCGTTTACCGGAATAGACAGACAGAGTATCATCTTCATTAATCACCGTCACCGCAGCCAGATATTCTGAATGATTCTTCGACTTTGCAGGTGGAATGTTTAATATTTTAATACCCTTACCTTTCGGCAATAAAGGTAATTCAGCGATATGATGAATAAGCATATTACCGTCATTGGTTGCAGCAACAACCCAGTTTGTTTCCATATCAGTGACTGGAACGGGGGGTAATACCGTTGAACCTTCAGGTACTTTTATTATCGATTTACCTTTTTTGTTCTTTGTTATCATTTCTTCCAGTGAAATAATAAAACCAAAACCAGCATCCGTTGCTAGCAAAAATAGTTGTTCCGGCTCGCCTGTCATCATGCCACAAAAACTTGCACCTGGTGGTGGCGTAAAGCGACCGGTTAATGGCTCACCCTGGCCACGCGCTGAGGGTAAAGTATGACCAAGCGTTGTGTAAGTACGTCCTGATGAATCAATAAACACAACCGGTTTATTACTCATACCAAAGGCACTTGCCTGGCAGGCATCACCTGCTTTGTAATTAAGCTCAAAAGCATCAATATCATGACCTTTTGCAGCCCGCGCTAAACCTTTTTGCGATAAAATAATGGTAATGGGATCTGCACTAACAAGACTGGACTCGTCCATTGCCGTTGCCGCATCACGAGCAACAATTTTACAACGTCGCTTGTCACCATAATTTTCTAAAACAGCTTTTAATTCGCTCTTAATCATTGTTTTTAATCGCGCTTTTGAACCTAATACTGCGTCTAATTCCTTGCGCTCTGCACGTAACTCTTTTTGTTCAGCCTTAATTTTCATTTCTTCAAGGCGGGCTAACTGGCGTAAGCGTGTATCTAGAATATAGTCTGCCTGGACGTCATCTAACTTAAAGCGTTTAATTAATTTTTCTTTCGGTTTTTCTTCTTTACGAATGATTCGAATCACTTCATCTAAATTCAAGAAAGCGATTAAAGAGGCATCTAATAAATGTAAACGCCTGTTAACTTTACCCAAACGATACTCTAATCGGCGCGTAACCGTCGTACTTCTAAACGTTAACCAGTTTTGGAGAATGTCGAGTAGATTCATGGTACCCGGCCGACCATTCAGGTCGATCAAATTCATATTAACTCGATAACTACGTTCTAAATCCGTGGTTGCAAATAAATGAGTCATTAATTCATCGGCATCAACGTCTTTATTTTTACGCACAACCACTAAGCGCGTTGGGCTCTCATGATCAGATTCATCACGCAAATCAACGACCATCGGTAATTTTTTCGCTTGCATTTGACTTGCGATTTGCTCAAGAATTTTTGCAGGTGAGGCCTGGTGCGGTAGCGCATTAATAATTATATCTTCACCGTCTTTTTCATATACAGCACGCATACGAATACTACCACCACCTTTTTTATACATCGCATTAATATCTTTACGTGGTGTAATAATTTCTGCATCGGTCGGATAGTCCGGGCCTTTTATAAATTTGCACAAGTCACTCACTCTGGCTTTAGGATTATCAATTAAGTGAATAGTTGCTTTTAAAACTTCAGTTAAGTTATGTGGTGGAATGTCGGTTGCCATGCCCACAGCAATACCGGTAGTGCCATTCATTAAAACATTGGGTACTTGTGCGGGAAGGATAACGGGTTCGTCAAGTGAGCCATCAAAATTAGGCGCCCAATCAACTGTGCCTTGCCCTAACTCACCTAGTAATAAATCAGCATATTGGGAAAGACGCGATTCGGTATAACGCATCGCCGCAAACGATTTAGGGTCATCAGGTGACCCCCAGTTACCCTGTCCTTCCAACAAGGTATAACGATAAGAAAAAGGTTGCGCCATTAATACCATGGCTTCATAACAGGCACTATCACCATGCGGATGAAACTTACCAAGCACATCGCCAACCGTTCTTGCTGATTTTTTAAACTTGGAACTTGCTTTTAAGCCAAGCTCCGACATTGCATAAATAATACGGCGTTGCACAGGTTTTAAACCATCACCCACATGTGGTAATGCACGGTCTAAAATAACGTACATGGAATAATTAAGATAAGCCTGCTCGGTAAAGTCTTTAATCGAAAGTTGTTCTACTCCCTCATCAAACCCCGCATTGAAGCCAAGATCTTCTTGCTGCTTCTTCTTTTTCGATCTTGTTTGTTTTTTCTTTTTTGTTGCCATTTAATCTATACCATTATTTTAATAATCATGTTAACCACAACAAACACGAAGAACACAACGATTAAAACTCCGATATTATTTTAATTTAAAATTTTTTCGTTGTGTTCGTTGTAGTTAAAAATATCTAAACCTCTGCCATATCACCTTTTGATTCTAACCACGCCCGTCTATCTGCTGAACGTTTTTTGGCAAGTAACATATCTAACATTTGGTGTGCATCATCAACCGAATCAATCGTTAGCTGTACTAACCGGCGCGTATCAGGCGACATTGTTGTTTCGCGCAACTGTAACGGGTTCATTTCACCTAAGCCTTTAAAACGCGTCACACTCACTTTGCCTTTTTTCTTTTCTGCTTCGATTCGATCCAATATACCCTGGCGCTCAGCATCGTCTAAGGCATAAAACATTTCCTTGCCCACATCGACTCGATACAACGGTGGCATGGCCACATACACATGCCCTTCGGCCACCAGGCTGCCAAAATGCCTTAAAAATAACGCGCATAGTAAGGTTGCGATATGTAACCCATCGGAATCAGCATCGGCAAGAATAATAACTTTATCATAGCGTAAGCCCTTCAAATTATCCGTTCCAGGATCAACGCCAATGGCAACGGAAATATCGTGTACTTCCTGTGAAGCCAACACCTGAGTTGATTCCACTTCCCAGGTATTTAAGATTTTACCGCGCAACGGCATAATTGCCTGAAACTCACGGTCACGGCCTTGCTTTGCTGAGCCACCCGCGGAATCCCCTTCCACTAAAAACAATTCACTGCGATCAGAATCCTGGCCACTACAATCTGCTAACTTACCCGGTAAAGCCGGCCCTTGAGTCACCTTTTTGCGAACAACCTTTTTACCGGCTTTAACACGACTTTGTGCATTAGCAATAGCAAGCTCGGCGATTTTCTCGCCCATTTCAATATGCTTACTTAACCAGACAGCAAAGGCATCTTTTACCACACCGGATACAAATGCGGCACATTCACGAGAAGATAAACGTTCTTTGGTTTGGCCGCTAAATTGCGGCTCGGCTAATTTAACCGATAAAATAAAATTAACTTTATCCCAAACATCATCAGGACTAAGCTTCAAACCACGCGGTAATAGACTTCTTAACTCACAAAATTCACGAACGGCATCACTTAAGCCTGTGCGTAAGCCATTAACATGAGTGCCACCTTGAGCGGTTGGTACGAGGTTAACATAACTTTCATTAATTAAAACGCCTGACTCAGGCAACCAGACAACCGCCCAATCCACCATTTCGTCATTACCTTCCAGGCTCCCCATAAAAGGTTCATCCGGTAAGGTAACAGCGCCGTCTATCTCATCGATTAAATAATCCTGTAAGCCATCCTCATAAAACCAGGTTTCTTCTTCATTGGTTTTTTCTTCATAAAAAGTAACGGTTAATCCAGGACACAGTACTGCCTTGGCACGTAATACATGGCGCAGTCGCGGTACTGAAAAATTAATTGAATCAAAAAATTGACCATCGGGCCAGAAACGCAGGCTGGTACCGGTTTCTTTTTTTGCAACTTTGCCTATCACCTTTAAACTGGTCTTTTTATCACCATTGGCAAAACCCATTTTATATTCTTTACTATCACGCCGAATAACCACTTGCAGTTTTTTCGACAAGGCATTCACAACCGATACACCCACCCCGTGTAAACCACCCGAAAACTGATAATTATCGTTTGAGAATTTACCGCCGGAATGAAGTCGGGTAAGAATAACTTCCACACCAGGTATTTTTTCTTCCGGGTGCTTGTCAACCGGCATACCGCGGCCGTCATCGGTTACTTCCAGCGAACCGTCTTTATACAGCGTGACATAAATGGATTTAGCATGCCCTGACATAGCTTCATCGACACTGTTATCGATGACTTCCTGAGCTAAATGGTTGGGGCGTTCTGTTTGGGTGTACATCCCCGGACGCTTACGTACGGGTTCTAAACCGGTTAATACTTCAATATCACCGGCATTGTATGATTTTGTTGCCATAGGGTTTCTTATACGCTGCTATTAAAACGACTAAATCTTATTATATTTTGATCTAGGTTAATAGCCATAAGCATGGGAATTAGCAAATATATTCCTGAAAAGCCATTAACCAGACAAACAACAGGCCAGCAAAAGCTGGCCTGAAGGGCAAATTCTACGCTAATTAAACTTTAAATTTCCCGATAATGGATTGTAACTGATACGCTAAACTCGACAGTTCTTCACTTGAAGACGAAACCTGCTGGGAGCCTGCCTCGGTTTCATGCGCAACCGCCGAGAGTGTTGTAATGTTTGCATTAATCTCTTCGGTTACCATCCCTTGCTGGCGTACTGCCTCAGCAATTTGTATATTCATATTAGAAACATCCGTAATGGATGCCGATATCTGGTTAAGCGAGCTATCCGCTTCGGCTGCTTTTTCAACGGTCATTGTTGCTTGTTTCTGGCTGTTATCCATTCCTGAAACTGCATTTCGGGCGCCTTTTTGTAAACGCTCAATCATGGTCTGTATTTCCTGGGTTGATTCCTGAGTACGATTTGCCAGGCTACGTACCTCGTCAGCCACCACCGCAAAACCTCGCCCTTGCTCACCGGCTCGCGCCGCCTCAATTGCCGCATTCAGTGCTAACAAGTTAGTTTGCTCAGCAATACCCTGTATCACTTCCACTACCGTGCCAATTTGCGTTGTATCTGCTTCCAGTTGTTGAATAGTTAATGATGCGCTTTCTACTTCTGTTGCTAAAGAATTAATCGCACTCATTGTTTGAGAAACAATATTGCGGCCTTCATCCGCTTGCTGGTCGGCTTGCTGCGTTCCGGTTGCCGCATTGTCAGCATTATGCGCCACTTCCTGTGCAGTACTGGCCATTTCGTTCATTGCCGTTGCCACCAGCTCAAGCTGTTCCTTTTCCTTTGTCACATTATGGTTTGCTGTCGATGATGTTGCCGACAATTGCTCAGCGGCAGCAGCAAGTTTCGACGAAGCATCTGTTACACTGCGTATTGTCGTGTGGATTAAATCAATAATCGCATTAAAGCCTATCGCTAAGTCTGCCACTTCGTCTTTGCCTTTGACTTCCAGACGTTTGGTCAAATCGCCTTCGCCTGCTGCAATTTCATGCATTGCCTCAACCGTTTCATTAATTGGAATAACAATCATGCGGCTAACCAACCATGCCCCAACAATACCCATAACGATACCCACGATAAGTAAAATCAGAACAATGCGGTTGGCCGCAATCAAACCACCAAGAATATCCTGGCTGGCCGTTTCAACTTCCTGCCGCTGTTGTTTCACTAGCGCACCAATATCTTTCTGTATCATACTGACAAGTGGGCTGATTTCGGTACGCATTAAGTAGGCATCGGTTCGCCACTTATCACTGCTATGAACAACGATAAGCTCTTTCAGACCTGCTATATACGATGGCAATACGCCATTAATTTCTTCCAGTGCGCTTTCTTGCTCAAAATTAAGCAGCGAGCCAACATTTTTCTCAAACTTAACCACGGCATCCTGGAAACCCTGTGCATATAATTTAAGATTGGATATATCACCCTCACCGCGCATTGCCATAAACGCACGATTAGCTATTAATAAATTCATCCAGGTTTGGCGTAGATTAGCCACTTCCAGTAATACCCGGCTCCGTTCAGCCGTGCCATCCGGTTCTTCTGTGTCGATCATTTGGGTCAAACTACTGAGAATGGTTGTTGCTTGTGCTCCCATTTTATCTCTGGCAACAATAAAGCCCGGCTGGTTTAAATTAAAGTCCTGGGCAAGCTCAACCATTTTATTTCGGTATGCAGCAAATTTTTCAACCCGTAAGGCAACACGCGAAACAACTTTTTGTACTTCAGGAACAGCGGTTACCTGTGGCATGGCTTTTAATCTGGAGAGCAACACTTTAACTGCTTTTAATGAAGCATCGTATGCTTTAAGATCGGATGCATTCGAACTTAAAAGATAAAAACCCAATGCAACACTGGCGGTGCTAATCGTTTCTTCCAGTTCAATCACTTTTAACATCAGTGGCTGGCTGTCATCCACCATATGTGACACTTCTGTTTTAATATTTGAAAAATTCACCACTGCCGTGCCAGAAACAATACCCAGAATAATCAGCATAAAAACAGTGGCCGCCCACAATTTATGGCTAATTCGGAAATATGACAAGGTATTTGACGCAAAATTTGAAAGTAGACTACTCATTATACTGACCCATTTTATTAGATTCGGAATAAAAAACGATTATTGACATCTATATAGCGGCAGCAAAGAAAATTTCTTTAAAAAACCTGCTAAATTTAAGGTATTTAGCAGGGTTTCAGGGGAGGATACTTGCAAGCATCTGTTTTTATTAAATAACAGGCTATTCTGGTAAAACAATACCTAAACGCTGAGCAACCTGTTCATAGGCTTCGACAACGCCACCTAAGCCTTGCCGGAAGCGGTCTTTATCCAGCTTTTCACGGGTTTTAGCGTCCCATAAACGGCAGCCATCCGGGCTGAATTCATCACCTAAAACAAGCTTGCCATTATAACGGCCATATTCCAGTTTATAGTCCACTAGTAACATGCCGGCATCAGCAAAGAGTTTTTTAAGCACTTCATTTACCTGATAAGTAAGCGTTTTCATTTGCTTAATTTCAGCTTGTGTTGCCCAGTTAAAAGCGATGATATGAGAGTCATTGATCATCGGATCATGCAGTGCATCATTTTTCAGGAAAAATTCAAAAGTAGGGGGAAGCAAGTCAATACCCTCTTCCACACCTAAACGCTTAACCAGACTCCCGGCTGCAATATTACGCACAACACATTCAATCGGTAACATATCCAGATTTTTAACCACACATTCTTCATCGGAAATCAGTTCTTCAAAATGCGTAGCAATACCGGCTTTTTCAAGCTGTTGCATAATAAAGGCATTAAAATAATTATTCACCATGCCTTTACGGGCAAGCTGCTCGATTTTTTCACCATCAAAAGCCGATGTATCATTACGAAAATGTAATATAAGCTTATCATCTTCATTGGTTGCATAAACCGTTTTGGCTTTACCAGTAAAACGCTGTTCTTTTTTTATGACTGAAGTCATCAGTTCCACTCTCTAAAATTTAGGGAAATTATATCTTATGCCACGCCAGACCATGTTGCTGGTCAGCGATATTAATCCAGCTATGTTCACAATCAAGTACCGCGCTTAAAGCCTCTCTGGCTAATTTAACCTGATTATTTTTTTCACTTATATGCATTGCTGCAATGTATTTTAAATTACTGGTATCTATTTGCGCCAGGATTCCGGCTGCTTGCAAGTTACTTAAATGCCCCTGGTCACCCGCCACACGTTTTTTTAAGGGAGCCGGGTATTCGCCCTGTAATAACATTTCACTATCATGGTTACATTCCAGTAACAGCGCGTCACACAAAGATAAGCGCTCAACAATATGTGGCGTGCCCCGCCCAACATCCGTTAGCAAACCTAATTTATGTTTACCATTACTAAATACATACTGGCAGGGTTCTCTTGCATCATGCGGCACAGGGTAAGCCTGAACTACAACTTCACCAATTTTAAATTCTTCTTCGGCGTTAATAAAATACTGGCGACTCACCTCACCCAACGCTTCTGCCTGTGCGGTTCCGCGTGTCGACCAGATCGGAATGCCAAATTTTCGTGACATTGCACCCGCGCCACGAATATGGTCCGTATGCTCATGGGTTAATAAAATAGCCGCAAGTTGTTCAGCTTGCTTACCACGGTCTTCTAAACGTGCAATCGTCTCACGCATCGAAAAACCACAATCAACCATAATACAGGTATGGCCAATCGATATTAATGTTGCATTACCTTTGCTACCACTTCCTAGTGAAGCAAATTCGAGTGCCGCAAGGGGCTTGGTGTCATCCGGCAACGCTGGCTCTCTTTGAATATATTAATTACAAATGTGCTTTTAATTTTTCAAGGACAAACAGCCCTGTTTTACTTTTATCTTGATCACCTTCATCATTAAGAATAGTGATGCGGGATTTATTGTCTAAATCATCTACTTTTAACAGAAATTGTGCAATTTTTAACTGCCCACTTTTAGAGGAAAACAGAGAGTCAAACCAGCCTGGCTCATGGTTATCACCATGAACAAAAGCTTCTGTTGTTTTAATGTAATAAAGACCTTTACTGCGATCTCTGTCTTCTACAACAAGTCCCATTCGATCCAGCGCAATACTAATACGACGCCAGGTGCGCGGGAATATTTCATCCACTTCCAGTGTGTAACTATTTTTATCCTCCCCTTTAATCAATTTTGCACGTTCAATAGCCTTCTTTTTAGAAACAATCTGCTTAGCCTGCGCTTTGGCAACACCACGGAAAACCAGAAAACGCTGTAACATTTCAGCTTCCAGCTCAGGGTCTGATTCTCGCGGTAACCATTTAACAACAAGCTCTGTTTCAGAGAAGGCGTCACCCGAGGACTGTTCTTCCAGCCCCTGGTGGGTAATAAATAATAAACTCACATTATCTTTATCCGTGCGCTCCAGACGAATACGATATTTATCCATTACTCCGGTTGAAAAAAGTTTACCTATCATAGAAGCGACCCAGCCTACGGGCACTTCAGAACGATTCTCGAGCCAGTCCGTTTCTAACAAACCATTCACCGGGCTCTCTGTTATAAAACTAAAACCTAAGTCCATAAAAAATGCTCTAACCTGTCGCCATACATCATCCGGTGCTGAATTAATTTCCAACCAGAAGGCTCCGCCATCACGCACAAAACGTACACCGGAGGTGGTCTTAGGCAAAACACGGCTTGATGATGAAGCCGGGCCAGTATTGGAATACTCTGAAAAACTGGATCCAGAATTTGCGACACCCGGAATAACCAATGCATTGCTTACACTAGGCGAGGCAAGGTCGGGGGGAACTTCAAGAGAATAATCTGTTGTTGTTTTAGCATCATAGATGCCCTTATAACCTTCATCTTCTTTTGGCGTTGATGAGCACGCTGATATTGCTACAAGGAACAAGCCCAGTAAAAAAATTTGATAACTCTTAGTAAATACAGACATTTTAAACCTACATAAAATAATAATTCTAATTTAAACCAGCAGCATGCATTGCTTTGCGTACAACTTCATGATATTGATCAGACAATACGGTCATTGGTAAACGTTGCCCTGTTTTGATTAAATCCATTTCAGTTAATGCCCACTTCACCGGGATAGGATTCGCTTCAATGAATAAAGTTTCGTGCAATCCCAACAGTGGTTTATTTAATTTCGCTGCTGTCGTGGCATCACCCACCAATGCTGCGGCACACATCGCATGCATCGCCTGAGGTGCTACATTCGCGGTTACCGAAATGTCACCTTTGGCACCTCTTAAAATACAGTCCATTGCCGTCGCGTCATCGCCGCTATACAAGGCAAAATCACCGTATAAGCTGGTATCGGAGCAACGTTCCATAATATCAACTGCGCGCGCAATATCACCGGTGGCTTCTTTAATACCGACAATGTTTTTTATTTCAGCCAGCCGTTGTACTGTTTCAGGCAACATATCAACTGCGGTACGCCCCGGCACATTGTATAAAATCTGTGGTATATCAACTGCTTCAGCAATTGCTTTGAAATGCAGATACAGACCTTCCTGCGTTGGCTTATTGTAGTACGGTGTTACCAGCAAACAGGCATCGGCACCGGCATCGGCCGCACAACGCGTTAAATGGATGGCTTCGGTTGTGGAGTTCGCACCAGTTCCGGCAATAATGGGAATGCGCCCGGCGGCACACTCAATAATTTGCTTCACTACCTGACAATGCTCTTTTTCGTCCAACGTGGCGGATTCACCCGTCGTCCCCATCGCAACAATCGCATCGGTGCCATTTTTGATGTGAAACTCGATTAAATCTGCCAAACACACATCATCCACCCGGCCGTCCGCAAACATCGGCGTAACCAAGGCCACAATACTCCCTTGAATTACATTTGAAGACATATTTTACTCCACATTAAAGCCCAAAATTCGAATCGCACATAGTACTTGTGAGCGCCCGCAAACTCAAGTAAAACTGCAGATTTAAACACGATGATGTTCTAGTGAATCTACTGCAAGCCATTGTTTATAATCAATTAATATCCAACAAACCGGACTAAAGAGAATCTACTAATAATCGACATAATGACCGAATCATGACTAAAATAGTCAATAGAGCAATAAAGCCAGCTATTGGCAAATTGAGGCTAAATCACGCTGTGGTTTAATAGCCAAAACCACACAAAGCAAAGCCGTTAATGCCAAAAAATATTTAAAGCAGGATATTGTTGACAAACACAGGTAAAACACTTCAACATTAGCCTATGGTTTTAGAAACAACCCACACAGACACGAATAATAAAAATTTACTTGTTATTACCGCACTCGGCGAAGATCGACCCGGTCTGGTTGCCAGTTTAACCGAAGCTATCACTCAACAACAATGCAGTATTTGCGAGTCCCGCATGAGCCTGCTCGGTGGGGAGTTTGCACTTATCATGCTGATAGAGGGGCAATGGAATAACATTGCCAAACTTGAACAAACACTTCCAGGGCTACAGGACAAATTAAAATTAACCTTGCTGGTTAAACACACTGAGCAACGCACCAACCAGCAAGCCGCTATTCCTTACAGTGTTGAAGTACTTGCGCTTGATAGCCCCGGCATTGTTCATAAAGTAACGGACTTTTTTTATAACCGAAAAATTAATATTCACGATCTGCAAACCGACAGTTTTAATGCCGCGCACACGGGGACTAAAATGTTTGCGCTTACCATTACTATTGAAATCCCCACAACCATGCATATACCCAGTTTACGTGAAGAATTTTTAGAGTTTAGCGATGAACTCAATCTCGATTCCATTATTGAACCACTAAAAATACATTAATAACAGAACCTGAATAACCATGCCAACCGTTGAATTAAACAAAGCTGTTCCAAAATTTACCCTTGCAGCAACCGGGGATAAAAATATTTCACTTGCTTCACTTAAAGACAACAATGTTGTTATTTATTTTTACCCCAAAGACAGCACCCCCGGCTGCACTCAGGAAGGCATCGACTTTCAGGCAAGCTTAAGCAAATTCAAACGCCAGCAAACGGTTATTCTTGGCGTGTCACGCGACAGCATAAAGTCACATGAAAATTTCAGAACCAAACAAGGCTATAAGTTTGACTTGCTGGCTGATACGGACGAAGTGCTTTGCAAGCTGTTCGATGTCATCAAAATGAAAAACATGTATGGTAAAAAAGTACGTGGTATTGAACGCAGCACTTTCTTAATCGATAAAAAAGGCAAGTTACGACATGAATGGCGAAAAGTAAAAGTCGCAGGCCATGCAGACGAAGTACTTAAAGCTGTAAAATCATTAAACAAACAAAACAAAGAGAAATAATAACCACAGTGGAATCAGCAAAACGTCTTTTCGTACTTGATTCAAATGTACTCATGCACGACCCAACAGCACTGTTCCGCTTTCAGGAACACGATATATTTATTCCAATGATGGTGCTGGAAGAACTGGATGCAAATAAAAAAGGCAACTCGGAAGTTGCACGCAATGCAAGGCAAGCCAGCCGTTTTCTTGATGATTTAATACTAAAACACGGCTCAAATAATATTAGTAAAGGTTTGCCACTAGACCTGAATCCGTCAAAAGACAGTGATCTTGTTCACGGTAAATTATTTATTCAAACACAGGCCTATAACTCTGAACTACCGGACTACCTGCCCAGCCATTCACCCGATAACACTATTTTAAACACAGTTGTTGCCCTGGCAAAAACACTACCCAAAACAACCATCACCCTGGTATCTAAAGATATCAATATGCGTATCAAGGCTTCTGTACTAGGCCTTCATTCAGAAGAATATTTTAATGATAAAGTACTTGAAGATGCTGATCTTCTGTATACCGGACTGCACCAGCTCGATGACAGCTTCTGGGAAAATCATTCCAGCAAAATGGATTCATGGGTTGAAGAAGGCCACACTTTCTATAAAGTAACCGGTCCGGATGTAAAAGACTGGACGGTAAACAGTTTTATATATAATAACAATAACCACAAAAAAGACAGCTACCGGGTTCATGCGATAGATGAAGACAGTGCCATTATTGAAACAACCCAGGACTACACTAAAACCAATAATGCAGTTTGGGGAATTAAAGCCCGAAATCAGGAACAGAATTTTGCACTAAATTTGCTAATGAACCCGGATATTGATTTTGTTTCTCTGATGGGAATAGCCGGTACCGGCAAAACACTGCTTACATTGGCAGCCGGTTTACAACAAACCATTGAAAAAGAAGTTTATAGCGAAATTATTATGACTCGGGTTACCGTGCCAGTGGCCGACGATATTGGCTTTTTACCGGGCACTGAAGAAGAAAAGATGACCCCGTGGATGGGAGCATTAATGGATAACCTTGAAGTGTTAACAAAAACAGATGGCGAAAGCGGTTCATGGGGACGCGCTGCAACCAATGATGTTATCAGCAAGCACATCAAGATCCGTTCGGTTAACTTTATGCGTGGCCGAACCTTCCTTAACCGTTTTATTATTATTGATGAAGCACAGAATTTAACCCCCAAACAATTAAAAACACTTATTACCCGTGCCGGGCCCAATACAAAAGTTGTTTGTCTGGGAAATATTTCCCAGATTGATACACCTTACTTAACTGAAACTACCTCGGGGCTAACCTATGTAGTGGATCGCTTTAAAAACTGGGAACACAGTGGGCATATAACGTTAATGCGTGGCGAACGTTCAAGGCTGGCGGATTATTCTTCAGAAGTTTTGTAAAATATAAAGATCAAAAGATATTGGCCACGAAGAGTACAAAGAAAAAATATTTATAATTCAGCCAAAATTCGAATCTTTTGATTTTCCTTCGTGCTCTTCATGTCCTTCGTGGTTAAAAAATTCTTAAACTTAAATCAGGCAGCCTGCTGTTCTTCCCGCCCGATTCTAGGCCATGCAATTAATAGCGCGTTCACCAATGTGCCCAATGGGATCGCAAAGAAAACCCCCCAGAAACCCCACAGCCCGCCAAAAATAATAATACTTAAAATAATGGCAACCGGGTGCAGGTTGACCACTTCTGAAAACAGCAGTGGTACTAAAACATTGCCATCAAGTGCCTGTACTACAAAATAAGCAATAATAAGATACCAGAAGTCACTTGTGATACCCCATTGAAAATAGGCAACCGCTGCAACCGGAATACTCACCACCGTTGCTCCGATGTAAGGAATAAGAACCGACAAGCCCACCACAGCACTCAGTAACAGTGCATACTTTAAACCAAAGATAGCGAAAACAATATAAGTTACAACACCGACAATAAATATTTCCCAGACTTTGCCACGAATATAGTTACCAATTTGCTGATCAACCTCGCTCCAGACTCCAGACATTAAATCACGTTGTTGCGGTAAAAATGAAGAACACCATTTCAATAAAACATCTTTATCTTTCAGGAAAAAGAAAACCAGCAACGGCACTAAAATGGCATAGACCACCAGTGTTAAGAGCCCGGGGATGGAAGACAAAGTTCCGGCAACAACGGTTTGTCCAAAACCGGCTATTTCCTTATTCACAACCGCGGTGATTTCCAGTATTTGAGTGTCATTAATAAATGAAACATGCTGAGGTAATTGCAGCAGGGCCTGTTGTGCAAAACCAATATAATTAGGCACTTCCTTAACAAATTCAGTTAGCTGTGATGAAACCAGAGGAACCAGAGCACCGAAAAAGAAAAACAAAAAGGCAATAAACAGTGAAAACACCAGGATAACCGCGTAAAGCCGGTTTGCATGATATTTTTGCACAAACCTGACCAACCCTTCCAGTAAATAAGCAATCACCAGTGCCGCAAGTGCAGGCATTAACATATCACTCATCGTGATAATAATGGTAAAGCCAATAACAAGTAACAGGGCTAATACAACGGCTTGAGGGTCGGATAAGTATCGATGGAACCACTCACCTAATGTTTTAAGCATGGCTGTCACCCCTGTTATCATCTGTATCTAATTTAGCTGTAGCTAACAGCTCGTCATAATATTTTTCAAACAACGTTTCAAGTTCATCAATCACTTCGATTGCTTCGCGTCCCTGTAAAATATGCTGTGACATCAGTGCTGATGCTTCTGTCAGTATATTGTCGTTATCCAGCATAAAATATGTTTCAGATAAACGCCGCATAGCTAATACAACCGACTCACTACTCGGGCGCGCAATGTCTTTAGGTTGAGGAATTTCACTCGAAGTAACAGGATGTTGTGAACTTAAGAAGTCACAAAAATGAATAACCGAGCGTTGTGCATCTTCAGGCAGGGCTCTAAATTGTTTAAGAAGTTTTGTTTCACTCTTTTTCAAGAGCGTATCCTTTTAAGTATTATGGGTGATTAGTGCAATAGTTACGCGCAAAGTTCAGCAGTTCATCCATTGCACGAACCCTGAATTTCTGTTTTTGGTGCACAAACGAGAATGGGCGGGTTAAAGGTGGGTCAAGTTTAATGGCAACGAGGCTGCCCAGCTTAAGTTCTTTTACGATGGTGGCACTGGATAAAACAGAAACACCCATACCCGCTTCCACGGCACCTTTTATCGCTTCTAAACTACCTAATTCCATTGAAACGCTCAAATCTGCATTACTGATCCCGGCTGCATGCATGCTTTCTGTCAAAACTTCACGCGTACCTGAACCCTCTTCCCGACAAATAAAAGGGTACTTGGTAATTTCAGCTAAAGAAACAACGCTGTTATTGGCAAGCGGATGATTAAGAGGAACAATCAGCACCAGCTCATCTTCCCGGCATTTTTCAACCACCAGGTTCTTGTTGCTCACCGGCGCCTCAACCACACCGAGGTCAATCATATTGTTTTCAACCTGGGAAACAATACCATCGGTATTAGCCACTTTTAAACGAATAACCACATCGGGAAATTTTTCTTTAAAGTCACCCAATAAAACAGGCAGCATGTATTCGGCAATCGTGGTGCTGGCACCCAAAATTAAAATGCCGCTGATATCACCGGTTAATTCACGAACAGAATTATCCATTTCGGCATACAACTGGAATATTTTCCCGGCAGACTCAAAAACGCGATGCCCAGCCTCGGTTAAACTAATACGATTGTGGGTTCGGTCAAACAGGCGGGTATTAAACTGTTCTTCTAACTGGCGAACCTGAAATGTGACCGCCGGTTGGGTCATATGAAGCTCATCCGCTGCTTTAGTAAAACTGAGCAAGCGAGCGACTGTGTGAAAGACCTGTAAGCGTCGATCAGCCATGATATTGAGCCCCGTATTAATTATTGATTATATCTATAACGACATTGAGAAAATTTAATGCCAGTATATTAGCAAGGATTAACACAAACAGGAAGTACCTACTGTTATATAAGCACAATAACCACCGTAACAAGCATATTTAACGTATTGATCTTAAATATTATTTTTATTTAGCCACTTCTTCAAACTGATTAATCATAGTGTGAATTTCGGTAGCAAGCCCGGCTAAATCTTGCGTCGTTGCTAACATTTCAGTCGCGGTTGTATCCGTTGATTGTGAAACCATGTTAATATTTTCAATATTCTCGGCAATCGTACCGCTCACTACACTTTGTTCTTCAGCCGCGCTAGCAATTTGAATATTCAGGCTACTCATTGTTTCAACGGCCTTTTTCATCTCCTGAATGGCATCGGATGAAGTCACCACATTTTCCATCCCTTCATTAGAACGTTGTCGCACATCGGCCATTTTATCCACGGCACTTTGGGTTCCCTGCTGAATTTTCTCGATCATCGTCTGGATTTCTTTCGTTGATTCCTGAGTCCGGCTCGCCAAAGTGCGAACTTCATCGGCTACCACCGCAAAACCACGCCCCTGCTCACCCGCCCGTGCGGCTTCAATCGCAGCATTTAATGCCAGTAAGTTGGTTTGCTCGGCAACGCCTTTAATCACATCGAGTACCGAACCAATTTCAACACTATTATCGGCCAATTCCTGAATAGATTGCTCTGTTTCTTTAATATCGGCCGACAATGATTCGATGACCTGTACTGTAGCAGAGATTTTTGCGACACCAATACCGGCTTGCTCATTTGCATTATTTGCCACATCCGATGCACTTTGGGTATTACGAGCAACTTCCTGCACCGTCGCTGTCATTTCATTCATTGCCGTTGCAACTTGTTCAATTTCAGATAACTGTCTCTGAATACCCTTACGTGTATCCCCTACTAAACCTGCCGTGTCTGCCGCATGGCTTGCCAGCTTTCCACTCACTTCATCCAAGCGTTTAAGGTTAGTGCGGTTCAGCCCAGCAAGCATCTTTTTCGATAGTTCTATCTGCCCTGCTTCGTCATGCCGCCCAGTATAAATATATTGAGCCAATGGATTATAAATATCTGCCCGAGCCTGTGCAGCCAATATTGCTATCGGCTTTAATAATATTTTTGCAAAGAAGTAACCCAATACACTAACCGATATCCAGGCAACTGTTGCTGCCAACATTGATATCTGAGCAGTAAAAAATAAACTGGCTAGTGCAATAAATTGCAAACTACTAAATAATCCGGTTAGTTTAACCGCATAATCCAGTTTAAATTTTGGCAATTTTAACTTATTAGCCCAAATGGCTCGGTAAAGTTTTTCGGCCCGGTTAATTGATTCCTTACCCGCTTTAACGCGTGTAGAGTTATAACCTGATATTTTTCCATTTTTAAACAGGGGGGTAACAAAGGCATCAACCCAATAAAAACTACCATCTTTGCAACGATTTTTAACAATCCCTATCCAGTGTTTGTCCTGTTTCATCGTATTCCACAAATCTGCAAAAGCAGCCGGTGGCATGTCGGGGTGGCGTACTACATTATGATTTTTGCCAAAAAGTTCTTCTTCACTGAAACCGCTAATGGTCTTAAATGTTTCATTGGTACGCGTAATAGCGCCTTTTAAATCCGTAGCAGATATAATAACTTCATTATCAGCTAATTCATGCTCAGTATCATTAATGGGGAGATTGTTCTTCATAGCAGACAGCTCCTAAATAATTATGCATTCCTGGTTTTATTATTTCTTCTTTGATAGCTTTAGATTATTTCTATTTATATCGGTAGAAATATAAAAAACTTAAGCTCACACTACCAGCTGTAAAAAATACAAATAAAATCAATGGCTTGAAATGTAATACATTTCCAATATAAAATGTTAGTATCCTGCTTGTAATTTAACCGCAAAAAAGGCATAAAAAATAATGGCGCAATATATTTACACCATGAGTCAAGTGGGCAAAATTGTTCCGCCAAAACGAAGAATCCTCGAAGATATTTCCTTATCCTTTTTCCCTGGCGCCAAAATTGGTGTTCTGGGTTTAAATGGTTCGGGTAAATCCACATTACTTCGCATTATGGCTGGCATTGATAAAGACTACGAAGGTGAAGCGCGCCCGCAAGCAGGTATCAATGTTGGTTACCTGCCTCAGGAACCCCAGCTCAACCCCGACAAAGACGTACGTGGCAATGTTGAAGAAGGCGTTCAGGAAATTATCGACCAGCTCAACACATTTAATGACATTAGTATGAAGTTTTCTGAACCGATGTCGGATGATGAAATGAATGATTTACTGGCAGAACAAGGCAAACTACAGGATGCGATTGATGCTGCCGGTGCATGGGAGCTCGACAGAAAGTTAGATATTGCTGCCGATGCGTTGCGCCTTCCCCCCTGGGATGCGGATGTAACAACCCTGTCAGGTGGTGAGCGCCGCCGCGTGGCTTTGTGTCGGCTACTGCTTTCGAGCCCCGATATGCTATTGCTGGATGAACCCACCAACCATCTCGATGCCGAATCAGTTGCCTGGCTGGAACGCTTTTTACACGACTACACTGGCACCGTGGTGGCCGTAACCCATGACCGTTATTTTCTGGATAATGTGGCCGGCTGGATTTTAGAACTGGATCGCGGCCACGGCATTCCATGGGAAGGCAATTATTCGTCCTGGCTGGAGCAAAAAGAAAAACGCCTGGAAACCGAGAAAAAACAGGAATCGGCTCGCGCCAAAGCCATGAAGGCGGAACTGGAATGGGTTAAAACAGCACCTAAAGGCCGCCATGCTAAAAGCAAATCACGACTAGCGCGTTTTGAAGAACTGTCATCAAAAGAATACCAGCAACGCAGTGAAACCCATGACCTGTATATTCCACCCGGCCCGCGCTTAGGTGACTTAGTGGTTGAAGCAGAATCTATTTCAAAAGCGTTTGGTGACAAACTGCTGTTTGACGATCTCAGTTTTAATTTACCACGCGGTGGTATCGTCGGCATTATCGGCGCCAACGGTGCGGGTAAAACAACGTTGTTTAAAATGTTTGCAGGCGAAGAGCAACCGGACAGCGGCAGTTTGCGTATTGGCGAAACTGTTAAAATTGCTTATGTAGATCAATCCCGTGACACACTCGCGGGCGATAAAACCGTCTGGGAAGAAATTTCTGACGGCGCGGATAACATTACCATTGGCTCTTATGTTGTTCCTTCTCGCACCTATGTTGGCCGGTTTAACTTTAAAGGCAGCGACCAGCAAAAGCGCGTGGGTGATTTATCCGGTGGTGAACGCAACCGAGTGCATCTCGCCAAGCTATTACGCAGTGGCGGTAACCTGTTACTACTCGATGAGCCCACCAATGATTTAGATGTGGAAACTTTACGTGCCCTGGAAGAAGCCATTCTCGATTTCCCCGGCTCAGCCGTTGTTATATCCCACGATCGCTGGTTTTTAGATCGTATTGCTACTCATATACTCGCTTATGAAGGCGATAGCAAGGTTGTCTGGTTTGAAGGTAATTATGCCGATTATGAAGCCGACCGAAAGCGCCGACTCGGTGATGATTACAAACAACCTCACCGTATTAAATACAAAAAAATTAATGCCTGAAAATGACTTGCCCGGTTAAAACCGGTTTTTTTAATGGTAACGCCAGCTAGCCGGTAAATAATTATTTTGTAAATGATTCAGTTCATCACTTTCAATCTCGTCGAATGGGCCAGTGCCATCATTCGGTTCGTCAGCAGGAAGAATATTTAGCATATACCAGACCTCCATATCAAATTCATCCACATCGCCATCGAAGTACTGAATTTCTATCCCATCAAGATCCCAGGCAACCACCTCAAAAATACGCTGCTCATCATCCTGATACCATTGTCCAATAGTTGGTTCAAATGGTGTTGTCATAACCCAATCCCCCTATATAATTTTTAACGATATAACCTACGTAATTTAACCCTAGCATGCTTTTATTCCACTTGCAGTGTGAATATTAACAGCCAAAAAATTAACACTTCACCTGTAAATTTAATTCAATATGCTAAGGCTATAATATTACACACAAAAAAAATGCCCCATAAAATGGAGCATTTCTTGCTTAACAAACTTTTTCACTGCATTGAGGGTGCCTTAGGCATGGCCACATCAGGCGATGTTAATTTGTTAGCGTCTGTATTTGAATTCAGTTGTTCCGCATCCGTAGCATTGTCAGTACTCATCATCTCTGCCGGTTCAGCATAGGCAATCACCTCTTCAGAAATAACTTCTCCAACACCATTAATAACCGACACTTTCCAGTCGCCCGACCAGCCGGGTACAAAACTTTTTTTAGACCAGACACGCCAACGTGGACCACGCACATTAAATTTCACTTCTGAAATAATTTTACCTTTAAATTCCCAGCGGTGTTTTGCGGTTTGGCCTGACATGTCTCGCAACTCCGTAAAATAAATAATGTCATTTTTTTCTTGTGGTACTTGCTGTACTTTATCAACGGGCTCCCGATTATCTACCAATGTTGTAAAAACAGAACGGGCAACCGTACCGCGTGAAAAGCCGGCCATTTCTTCTGCTGCCTCTGCTGATTGCGCTGGTGATGTATTTTTAGCAGGAGGTTTCATTCCCATATCTGGTGTCTTACCCATCGGGGTCTGATCATTGTGTGGCATCATTTTATCTGCTCCAGCATTTTTGGCATCCATGTTTTCAGCCATGCCGGTATGGTCACCTTCTGACAAGGTGTTTCCTGCAGAACCCGCCATACCCTCGGCAAAAGCAGGCTGTGATATAAACACAAGTGCAAACAGAGCCAATAAATTTTGTTTTAACGTAATGTTCATAATGCATCCTCTCGATATGAATAAAAACAACGAGGATACGCTTAATAACCAACATAGCTGTGATAGCTATCACACTGCGATTAATTAGCCTAAGCATTCCCCTTGCGCGTATGTTTGCATCTGGCTATTTGCATCTAACTGTTTGCATCTATTAGGCGCTAACAGTAGAATTAAGGCTTATGCCGTCTAACAAAAAAACACACTTCAACCACGCACAAGGTTTCAAAACCGGCGTTTTACTGGTCAACCTTGGTACACCGGACGCACCCACCACCTCAGCCGTGCGCCGCTATCTGAATGAATTTTTAAGTGACCCGCGCGTCATTGATAAGCCCCGCTGGCTTTGGTGGCTGGTGTTACATGGCATTATATTACGTCTTCGGCCCCGCAAAGCCGCCCATGCCTATCAGCAAATATGGACAGAACAAGGTTCCCCCTTGCTGACTATCAGCCAGCAGCAAACAAAAAAACTACAGCAGCTTTTCGATTCAAAACAAAATAATATATCTATTGTATTAGGCATGCGTTACGGTAAACCATCAATTAAGCAAGCCTTAGATTCACTTCGAAAAGATAATGTCGACAAAATTGTTATTTTACCTTTATACCCGCAATATTCAGCAACCACCACCGCCTCTATTTTTGATGCCGTTGCAAAAGCGTTTAAAGACTGGCGATTTTTACCCACGATTGAGTTTATTAATCACTACCATGATAAACCGCAATATATAAAAGCACTGGCCGATTCAATACGAACAACATGGCAACAACAGCCACAACCGGAAAAATTATTACTCTCGTTTCATGGCCTGCCAAAGTCTTACCTTGCAGCTGGCGACCCTTACTTTTGCGAATGCCAGAAAACAGCGCGTTTACTGGCAAAAGAATTAGGGCTTAATGAGCAACAATGGGCAATCAGCTTTCAGTCACGTATGGGCGTGGAAGAGTGGCTTACGCCCTACACCGATAAAACTTTATTACAATGGGCTGAACAGGGCATTAAAAATGTACACATTGTTTGCCCCGGTTTTTCAGCAGACTGTCTGGAAACGCTTGAAGAAATTAATATGCAGAACCGTGATGTATTTTTAAATGCCGGAGGCGAAAAATACCATTACATTCCAGCGCTGAACGACTCGGTTGAACATATTGAAATGATGGCATCACTGGTTGAGCCACAAATTAGTTTATGGCAACAGCAGCAAGTTCCGACTGATTTAAAATTGACTCAAAAATTAGCCGACAGGCTTAAAATAGAAAATTAACCATGAAGGCACTAAGAAGAGCCCTTCGTGGTTAAAAAATAAAAACAAAAAAAGCGCCAGCCTCTCAGCTAACGCTTTTATCTAACTAAAAATCCGATTTTAGCTAGTCGCACCCAGGTAATCTTTCATCCCCGGGTTATTCTGCATGCCCACAATATGCGGCGTATTGAACTTGCCAATTTTAGCAACTTTTTCATCACGCAAATATTCAGCAACCACATCCCAGATAGGTGCACCCGGTCCTTTAGATCCAACTGTTGCCCAACCTGAAACGCTGTATTTTTTATCTGCTTCAATAACAGAACCATCATCTAAACGCATTTCGGTAATGCGGTGACCAATGTCTTTATGCGGGTCAATAGTATAATCCAGACCGCCCAAACGCACCATATCGCCACCTTGCTGGTAGTATGGGTCTGTATTGAAAATGTTATCTGCAACGTCTTCAAGAATAAGCTTAAGCTCCGAACCGGCCATTGGGCGCACATACGTTTCAGGGTAGGTTAAACAGGTTTGATCCATCACGTTATCCATAGTGATCACCTGCCCTTCAGGAACGGTTGTACCCCAACGGAAGCCCGGTGACAGGGAAATTTCAGCACCATTAACAATACGCAACGCATCACAAATAATCTGGTCAAAGGTACCGTTGAAATTACCACGTCGATACATAGTAGATTCTGCAACCGCTAATTCTTCGGTTAGCATAGGCAAATAAGGCTTACGCACATTATCAATATAAGCCTGCATTTCTTTGTCCGCTTCAAGCATTTTAGAAAACACAGGTACTAAGCGGTAACGGAAATCCTGCAATTTGCCATTTTTAACATCGAACTGCATTACACCAAGGAATTTACCGTTTGAACCAGCATTAGTCACCAGCGTTTTACCCGCTTTATTACTAACAACGCTTGGTTGTGGAATACCATCATGAGTATGGCCGCCAAAGATGGCATCAATACCGGTAACTTGCGATGCCATTTTCAGGTCAACGTCCATACCGTTGTGCGAAATGACAATCACTAAATCTGGTTTTTCTTTTTCACGTACCATATCAACCGTGTTTTGCATTTCTGATTCACGAATACCAAATGACCAATCAGGGATAAAGCGTTGTGGATTCGCTATAGGTGTATATGGGAAGGCCTGGCCAATCACCGCAACTCGCACACCACCTAAATCTTTCATTGTATAAGGTTTAAATGCACGTTGAGTGTTTTCATTGTAATCTTCGAAGTCTTCAAATTTATAATCGAATGCTGCATCGTCTTTTACAAAAACATTTTGACAGACAAAGTCACCCTTAAACTCTTTTATGTTTTTAATCACTTCAGTATCATGATAAGTGAATTCCCAATGGCCGGTCATTACATCAACGCCCAGTAAATTACAGGCACCCACCATATCAGTACCACGTGACTTATAGGCAGTATAAGAACCTTGCCACGTGTCACCACCATCAATTAACAGTGAAGGCCCCATTTCGGCGCGTAACTTTTTAACTAACGTACGCAAGTGTGCAAAACCACCCACGGCACCGTATTTTTTTACTGCCTGATCATAACCTAAATAGGTAAATGCATGCGCTTCAAGTGTATTAGGCTTAATGCCAAAATGATTTAATAATTTATCGCCAACTAAATGCGGAGGTTGCCCAAGGCTCCCACCAATACCCAGGTTGACATTAGGCTCACGGAAATAAACAGGATTAAGTTGAGCATGACAATCTGTAAAATGCATTACAGTGGCATTACCAAACTTGGGGATATTATAAATATCTTCAGGGGACTTGCCTGCTGTAGTGCTGGCAGACTTGCCTTCTGAATCGGACTTGCTGCAACCTGGCACCATACCTGCTGCTGCGGCCATACCCATAACTTGAATAAATTCACGACGGTTAATCGACATTCGGTTCTCCTCTGCGGTGTCTTGCGTAATTATAAATCTGCTAAATGAAGTGCTAATATTATTTAATATTTCACACCAAATATATTATTGTATTTTCGTAGGATTATAACTAGCACGGCATGAAAAAGCCAAAGTTTAAGCACTTTGAAGTAGAAGAAAAATAACACAATGCACAATCCAGAGTATATAAGATTATGCTAATACTTTATGCACTTATTCAGGGCTTTATTCCCTGACGCAGCAGTATTTTTAGTCCCAACAGGCCATTCAAGCGCCGTCGAACATACAAAACCCGAAACACCATAAGACCGATAAAAATCAAACTATAAAGCGCCGGCCACCAGTAATCGGCTTTGACCAGCATAAAGTAATGAATTAGAACCAGCACCCCTATCACATAAACAGTCTGGTGCAATTTTTTCCAGCGACGACCAAGCCGTTTTTTCATACCCCGGGTTGAAGTAATAGCCAACGGCAGGAGAATCCAATGGTTATAAAAGGGTGTTTAATAATATCCACCCAGATTTCATTCCAGTCAAAAAACTGATCAAACCAGATATAGGTTAAAAGATGAAGCGAAGCATAGAAAAAAGTAAACAAGCCCAGCATACGGCGAAATTTTAATGGCCAGCTTTTATTGAGTAATATTTTTAACGGTGTCAGGCTGAGCGTGATTAATAAAAACCGTAAGGTCCATTCCCCGCTCTGTCGGGTTAAAGTCTCGAATGGGTTCGCACCCAGCTCATCAGTATAAAAGTTATATAGTAATAAGCTAACAGGAACAAGACTCAGGATAAACACACTGACTTTATAAAAACGCATCATTGACACTTTACCGTTTTAAAAATTTTCTGCTAAAAATATTTTTTTAAATCCATATTTTTATATAAATGCGCAACGTCGTCAGCATAACCATTAAACATTAAAGTTTTACGTTTAAAAAACTCACCTATACGCCGTTCACGTCGCTGACTCCAGCGTGGGTGGTCAACATCAGGATTAACATTGGAATAAAAACCGTATTCGCGTGGTGCAGATCGCGTCCAGCTACTGACAGGCTGTTGCGCTGTAAAACGTATTTTAACTATCGACTTAATACTTTTAAAACCATACTTCCATGGCACCACCAAACGTATCGGCGCACCATTCTGGTTGGGCAACACTTCCCCATAAAGACCCACTGCAAGAAAAGTAAGCGGGTGCATTGCTTCGTCCATACGCAAGCCTTCAACATAAGGCCAGGCCAGAACACTACGACGCTGCCCCTGCATTTCTTCCGGACGATACAAGGTTGTGAACTCAACAAATTTTGCCTGTGATGTCGGTTTTACTTTTTTAATCAACTCGGCAAGCGGGAAACCCAACCATGGAACAACCATCGACCAGCGTTCAACACAACGCAAGCGATAAATTCTTTCTTCCAGTGTTTGTTCACTGATAAGATCTTCTAAATGATAAGTTGCAGGCTTTTCAACATGGCCTTCCACTTTAATTGACCAGGGCTTTGGGTTTAACTTATGTGCTGTTGCTGCAGGCGAAGATTTACTGGCACCAAATTCATAAAAATTATTATAGGTCGTCACATCCTTGTATTGGGTCAGTTCATCTTTAAGGCTGTATTTGGTGTTTTTAACATGTTTAAGTGGAGCCAACCCATAACCGGCAAAAACATCAGCGACATGCGTAGCAAGCAGACCTGATGCAGCCAGACCTAAACTGGTATTCACCGATGTTTTCAAAAATTGTCTGCGTTTCTGGTAAATTTCTTTAGGTGTAATTTCTGATGACTTTATCTGTTCTGC
>QIKU01000259.1 GCA_003232015.1 Gammaproteobacteria bacterium | reverse complement strand
TTTGTTTTGGTGTGCTTAAACACCAAATACAGTATCAACCTCAGGCGGTGTAAACACCGCTTGTGATTGGTTGAGGAAGATGGTATCTACAAGTTATGATAAATGCCAGTAAAAAGAAGGAGAAACTGGCATCTGGGTTTTGGGGTAAACGGATAGAAAAACATCATAAGTGCCAGTAAAAAAAAAAGAAACTGGCATGTGGGTTTTGGGGTAAACGGATAGAAAAACATCATAAGTGCCAGTAAAAAGAAAAAGAAACTGGCACTAAAAAAGCCCCTTGCTGCGGTTAAAGGCAAGGGGCTTTTTGGTATATGGTGGGCCGTGAGCGACTTGAACGCTCGACCAATTGGTTAAAAGCCAACTGCTCTACCGACTGAGCTAACGGCCCATAAACGAAGGCGGAATTTTACATTAACCAGCGAAAATAACAAGTATAAATGCTATTTCCGCTGCTAAAAAAACCCCACAATTAGGTCTGTCCGGAATTAAATATTCCGGATTAAATCGCGTCTAATTTACGCATCCCAGCAGGTAAAAAGCGCATATCGACCAGAGCTGTAATTAATGCTTTAGGAAAAGTCGCTTCATCTTCATAGCACATTTTGTAGTACTGGACTTTCATTGTTAAAGCGCTACCAAAAATGATGCTTGCAAGCGCAATCATTGAGCCAACAGATAACGTCGAAACCCCGGTGATACCTTGTCCAAAAGTACAGCCCAGAGACAACACACCGCCAACGCCCATTAAGACAGCACCGATAAAGTGTGTTTTAAAATCATTAAAATCAACAAACCATTCAATTCGGAAAGATTTAGTAACCAGTGACCACAGGAAAGAGCCTGAAATAACGCCAAATAAAGACATTAAACCAAACGTAATCACACTGGGGTTAAAACCACTTAAGAAATAACCAAAGTTTTCACCCATTGGATTAATAAAAGTAAACGATTGAATAGCAACAGCAGGTGGACGTTTGCCCTCTTCAATCAGCGACCAAACGTCATCACTGGCATACTGAACCCAGCTGTAAGTATCGCCATCCGCTGAGAATGTGGCTAATCCTCCACTGACGTACCATGCGGCTAAAACGGCAAGACCAACGACTGTTCCACCAAGGATATTATCTTTGTTGCTACGGAAATCACTTGAACGAAATACGATAAAAGTAAGCGCAGCCACTATCAATAAACCAAAGACTAAGCGTAATGTACCAACGTCTATTCCCGTTGCAGCGTTAACTAATCCCCCCAGATCCTGCTTGCCGACCAGGCTAATCGAAGCAAGACTTGTCCATGGGTAAAATATTTCTGAATAAATGGTTTTATCCGTGCCAGGGAATGGGTTTATCATATAGTAAGCAAACCCACCAATAACGGCCAAAACGATAATTGACTTAATGTTACCGCCACCCACACGAATGAGTGTTTTATTACCGCAGCCACTGCCCAGCGTCATACCAACACCAAACATAATGCCGCCAATGACATATTCTAACCAGGCAAAGTTACTTCCACGGTACGGAGGTCGTGTGACATCAACACTAAAGTATGCCATTGCTTCAAAAATAGTCACACCAAGCAGGGCAATCGCTATGGCTAAAACCCATGCACGCATACGACTGGAATCACCCATATTCACAACGTCTGACACGGCACCCATTGTGCAAAAATTTGTTTTATTAACAACGGCACCCATGATCAGGGCAATACCAAAGGCTAACCAAAGAATTAAAGAATGCCCTGCGGCAAAACTTTCAAATGTCATAATTTGTTCCTCAAAAGTTTATATTTTTTAGCAAAATCGTGCTAATGGTCGGATTTTGTGATGAAATTCACGCGATTATACAGAAATGGCTCACACATGTAACGCCTACAAGTGGTTATAAAATAACCACACTGCGATTTGCATTCAAGTAGCTTACAGCCCCTGAACCACCGCTAAATGCCAATGATTGCTCGCTTGTCAGCGGTTGAATTGCCTGCTATTGGTAAATTGCCAGCTATTTATAAATTGTAGGATCGCTAACACCGGCATCGGCAAAACCAGCCGCTCGCAAACGGCAGCTATCACACTCACCACAAGCACGACCTTCAGTGTCAGCGGCATAGCACGAAACAGTCAGGCTGTAGTCGATACCCAACTGGATCCCCTTCTGAATAATTTCTGCTTTACTCAAATGAATAAGGGGGGTTTCAAGCTTAATGGCTTTTCCTTCCACCGCCTGTCGGGTAGCAAGATTTGCAAGTGATTGAAAAGACTCGATATATTCAGGTCTACAATCAGGGTAACCGGAATAGTCAACGGCATTCACACCAATAAAAATAGCGTCTGCCGACAAAACTTCTGCCCAACCCAGTGCCAGTGACAGGAATATTGTGTTGCGTGCCGGCACATAAGTAACGGGAATACCGGCTGACGGCTGCATTGGCACAGCAATATCAACATCAGTTAGTGCCGAGCCACCCATTTGATCAAGATCGAGATGGATCACTTTATGTGTCACATCCACAAAGCAGGCCAAAATATGTTTTACTGCATCTAGCTCGGAGCGATGCCGCTGACCATAGTCAAAACTCAATGCATGACACTGATAACCCTGAGACTGTGCAATAGCAAGTGTAGTCACCGAGTCCAGACCACCCGATAATAAAATAACTGCTTTGCTCATTACTTAGCTCTACCTTCTGTCACTTGCTGAATAAAAATAATACTTTTTGAATAAAATTCAAACTCCGGGAACATTGCCCCATATCATTTTATGTAATTGTATTTGAAAACGCACTGCTAATTGATCCGTAAGTATCCAGTTTGCCAAATCTTTCACTATACTGGTACTATCATCCAGATTAACGGGTGAAAATAATACTTCACATTTTTCAGTTAATTTGTACTTTTCGATAATACTCACTGCCCAGTTATAATCCTCTCTGTTACAAATAACAAATTTTATCTGGTCATGTTCCGTTATAAAATTCAGGTTTGCATAGTTATTTTTACCTTCCTCATTTGAGGACGGTGTTTTTAAATCCATTACTTTCATTACACGTGGATCGACAGCCTGAATATCCAACGCCCCACTCGTTTCCAGCGAAACCTTATAACCAAGATCAACTAACTGTTTTAATAACACAATCGATGCCTTTTGCGCTAAAGGTTCACCACCGGTTAAAGTAATATAAGCTGTACTGTATTTTTTAACTTCATTAATAATCTCACCAAAACTCCACCACTCCCCACCTTGAAAAGCATATTCGGTATCACAATACTGGCAACGAAGCGGGCAACCGGTTAAACGAATAAAGATGGTTGGTAAACCAACTGTTTTCGATTCACCTTGCAGTGAATAAAATATTTCGGTTATGCGTAGTTTTTGGCTGGATTCAGGCATCAATAAGAAGCAGACTGGTTAAGTAAAATATTGACCGCGAAGGGCACAAAGAAGAGCTACCCCACGAAGTGTTTAAAAATAATTATCGTTTAGCCGATTTAATTTTTTTAAGCAGATTTTGCGCCTGCCCGGCTGCAGTAGTATTCGGGTAAACACGGAGTAACTTTTCAGCCATTTCCTTAGCTGCTTTATTTTGCCCAAGTGCATTATAGCTATAACTAATTTTTAACATCGCTTCTGCTAATTTAGGACTGTTCGGGTAGTTAGTAATAAGATCCTGATAATCTTTTATCGCTTGCTTAAAATGCCGTTGTGCATAACTGGCTTCACTTAACCAGTATTGCGCGATATGAGCATAGCGACCATCAGGGTAATCACGAATAAACTGGCGGTATGCTTTAATCGCCTGTTCATAACGCAATTCGCGCAACAAATCGAATGCTTTTTGATAGGCATTTTGTTCTTTAATCGGGTCAACTGACCTGGGTGCCGTCGAGCGATTTGCCACTGGCGCCACTTGTTTAACCGGTGGCGACTGTGTTACAGACGGGCTTACTGTCGAGGCAACACCAGGCTTAAAACCACTAGAATATGCACTGCCTTTGCTGCCATTAGAGGCATTACGTTCAATTTGTAACAAACGGCGATCAATATCGACATAAAGGTCACGCTGACGCTTTTTTAAATCATTCGCAATATGCGTTTGCACTTCAACATCGCCACGTATTTGTTGTACTTCTTTTTGCAAAGCTTCAAGCTTTAACAATAAATCCACCAACCCCTGACTATTTATTAAACGTTCTAAACGTTGCAAACGCTCATCAACCCCCATTTTATGCTGGGCAGTAATCGGGGCTGATGAGGTTTGTACCGTTTCATCGGTATCAGCGTGGCTGGTGAAACGCCGAGGTTGTTTGTCGCGCGCAAAACTGCTGGTTGAAACCAGAATAAAAATACAACTTATAAAGCCAATAACTATTTTTTGCACGTTAAAACTCTCTCTGTAATTCATTTCGGAAAACAACAACCGAAATTACGAGCCCGAATAAAGTAGTTCAACCCGTCGATTTAAACTCCAGGCACTTTCATCGTGGCCTACAGCAGCAGGGCGTTCTTCACCAAAGCTAATCACCTGAATTTGTGAAGGACTCACGCCTTGCACAACCAGCAATTGTTTCACCGCTTTTGCACGGTTTTCACCCAATGCAACGTTATACTCACGCGTACCACGCTCATCGGCATGGCCTTCTAATACAACCGATAAATTTGCATTTTGTGACAGGTTTTGTGCATGAGCCGCAATAATTTCACGCGCTTCTGATGTTACATCACTGCTGTCAAATTCAAAGTAAATAACCCGTTTTGATAATGCATCGGCCTGGCCGCTGTGCATTTCGGTTGCCATACCACCGCTGCCCATTTCCATACCTTGAGTCGAGTCTGCGCTTGCCGTTGTATCTTTAGCTGCATCGCCTTCTTTTGTTGTCGACGAACAACCGGCCAACAGCCCGAACACACCCGCTAATAAAACAATTCCTAATTGTTTTTTCATTTTAATCTCCTGAGTTATATTTTAAATTATTAAACTTATTTTTGCTTAAAAAATGACCATGCGGGTTCACGCACATCACCTCGACTTAACTGTAACCGTTGTCTTGCCCGCCCATCCACTGAAACGGCGGCCAATACGCCCCGGTTCTTATATTCTGTGGCATAAATTATCATACTCCCGTTCGGAGCAAAACTTGGCGACTCGTCTAAACGTGACTCGGTCAACACTCTTAAGTAACCTGTTGCCCGTTCCAGCACCGCAATTCGGTAACTGCCTTCGATTCTGTGTACCATAGCAATAAATTTGCCGTCAGGCGAGACACTTGCACGCGCATTGTAACTTCCTTCAAATGTCAGCCGCTTAGGCCGCCCCGTAGCACCCTGCGCATTCACTTCAATCTGGTATAATTGCGGGCCATTACCGCGATCCGAGGTAAAAACAATGGCTGATGCATCCGGCAGCCAGACTGGTTCTGTATCAATCGCGCTATTTCGGGTAATCCGCCGGGTCGTGCCACGACTTAAATCATAAATATAAATTTCGGCATTACCGTCTTTCGACAAAGTGAGGGCAAGTTTTTTACCGTCGGGCGACCATGAAGGCGCACCATTAATTCCTTTAAACGCTGCAACCCGTTTAGCCTGTCCGGTTAAAATACTTTGAACATACACTTCAGGGCGACCCCGGCTAAAGGAAACATACGCTAACTGTAAACCATTCGGTGACCAGCTTGGCGACATTAGCGGCGATTTTGTTTCTAGAATAATTTTTTCGTTATAGCCATCCGAATCGGCAATGGCTAAACGATAAACTTTTTCATTACGGCGATTTTTGGTCACCGTCACATAACTAATATGGGTATCAAAGGCACCTTGTACGCCCATTAATGCTTTATAAATCAGGTCGCTGATCTGATGTGCCGTGCGCCGCAAATTAGAACGTCGACTGCGTATTTTGTAACCTACTAACTGTTCGGCTTTAAACATATCAAGTAACTGAAACTGCACTTCATAAGTACCATCTGCCAGAGGCTTAATCTGTCCCACAACCAGATTATCCACACCTAATGTACGCCATGCCGTGTAATTTACTTCTGAACCATGTGATGGCCGACCTAATAAATCACTGGTCGGAACAGGGGCAAAGCGCCCGCTGCGGCGTAAATCCGATGCCACAATGGCCGCTATATTTTCAGGTGCTTCAATAGTGGCACCCTGAGCAGGCGCGGTGCCCGTCCAGGCGAAAGGCACAACCGCAATAGGTAAGGCATCATCAATGCCTTGCGTAATATCAATCGTAAGCGCAGCAAAGCTCACTCGCACCGAACCAAAAACAAGTAATAGCAAAAGGATAAAACGATTTAATTTATACATAATATATTCTTTATATTTTATATTAGATAATGCCTTTACAGCACGAATAACACAATATTATCTGGTGTTATTTATCAGTACCAAATTTCAACTCGATCTGTCTGAACTGATCGGACAAACCATATTCTACTGGTGGCAACGGCAAAGGGGAAGAGCGCTTAACCGCCGAATAAACCGACTGGTCAAAAGCCGCATTACCACTTCTTTTTATATACTGTATATTAATAACTTCACCACTGGGTATTAAACTCACCCTTATTACACACACCATTCCAGGTTTTGTACTGGCTGGCTTAATCCAGCGTTGCTCAATATGGCTTTTAATAATTGCCAGCTGCTTTGAAATAATCGTTGCATTTCGCGCCTTACGTTCAGCAGATAAACGCTGTTGTTCTAATTCCAGCTCTTTCTTTAGTTGATCTTCACGCCGTTTCCTTTCTTTCTCTTGCTCAATGCGTTTATTTTCGGCTTCTAATTGCCTTTGATTTTCTTCTTCAATTTGTTTCTTTTCTAAAGCCCGCTGTTTTTCAAGTTTTTTCTGCGCCTGCAATTTGGCCAGCTTTTTCTTTTTAAGTTCCGCCTTGCGCTTTTTTTCCAGCTTTAATTTTTTCTGGCGCTCCCGCTTCTCACGTTCTTTCTTTAACTTCTGTAATTCCTGTTTACGTGCAATCGAGTCATCTTTTAATACTGCTTTAACAACCTGAACATCCGGTACGCTAACAGAAGGGGCGTCAATAAAACGAAAACTAACACCCATCACCACTAAAAAAACAACATTGACAATCACCGCCAAAACGACCGCTTTAGGATAACTCTTGATTAAACGCCACATAACTTACAACATCATCATCAACGACTAGCGCTGGGTTCGCTTGGGTGTTTTTGTAATTAAACCCACATCATCAACACCGGCCTGTTGCAAAAGCGCCATTACATTAACAACATCACCGTATTTTGCCCGGCGATCACCACGCACCAGTACCGACAGGGTACTTTTACGCTGCCGTTTAACCGCAGCAACACGCGATACCAGAGTTGTTGCATCCACCGGCTTTTTAGGATGGTCACCAATATTCAAATAGTATAAACCCTTCCGGTTCACCGTAATGATAACCGGTTCATGTTGCTGTTTTGTGATTGGCTTTGCGTTCGCTTGCGGTAAAGCAACTTTAACCCCTTCGGATAATAACGGCGCGGTGATCATAAATATAATAAGCAGCACCAGCATCACATCAATATAGGGCACCACATTAATTTCCGACATAGGCCGTTTTTTAGGTCGTCTTGGCACGAGTGCTTGCATTTAATTTTACCCTGATTACTGCTTAGTTTACTGGTTAGTATGTGTTTGCCGTTGCAGGATGGTGGCAAATTCATCTACAAAGGTATCATAATGGCCGGTTAAACGTTCAACATCACTGACATAACGGTTATAGGCGATTACCGCCGGAATAGCAGCAAACAAACCCATGGCTGTTGCAATTAAGGCCTCGGCAATACCCGGTGCAACCGATGCAATCGTAGCCGACTGCACATTACCGAGCGCCAGAAATGAATTCATAATCCCCCACACCGTGCCAAACAAACCTACGTAAGGGCTGGTAGAACCCACCGTGGCTAAAAAGGATAAGTGATTTTCCAGTTTTTCAAGTTCACGATTAGTTGCAACTCGCATCGCACGGTGCGCACCATGAACAATATCCATCGTATCAAAACCTTTGCGGTTTCGAAGCTGGGCAAATTCACGAAAGCCGGCTTCAAAAACAGATTCTGCACCGCTTAAACGGTCTCGTCGGGAAGAAACACTTTTATAGAGTTCACTTAATTCAATACCCGACCAGAAACGGTCTTCAAAACGTTTAGCAGATTTTTTTGCGCGTTTTATTACCGAGTATTTAATAAAAATAACAATCCACGACATTACCGATGCAAATAGTAACAAGAGCATTACCAATTGCACTACAAAGCTGGCATCGATTACCAAACGCATTATCGACATATCTGTTGACACACTTATTCCCCTGTTAACTTTTCTAAAATTTCTGCTGGCATGGGTACTGGTTTAAATAAATCCACATCTAAACAGGCAATTTTAATATTTGCCTTTACCAATACTTCTGTATCACACACCACTGTTTGTTCAAAGGTAATACTGGCTTTACCTTTTTTATTGACCTTCGATTCGACAACCAGTTCGTCATTAAATTTCGCTGGCAGTAAATAATCTATTTGTACATGACGCACCGCAAAAATAATACCGAACCGTTCACGCAAATCATCCTGTTGTATCGAAAAACTGCGCAGCCATTCAGTACGTGCGCGCTCCATAAATTTTAAATAATTTGCATAATAGACCACACCACCTGAATCGGTGTCTTCATAGTATATTCGGATAGGCCAGTTAAATGTATTCACAAAGAATTTCTTTTGTAATTTAATTCATCAGGTCATTGCGACGCAATGACTATTTATATTTCTAAATCTTGTTGTTCTGCCTGATTATTCGGTGGCGTTAAACCAAAATGCCGATAAGCCTGTTGCGTTGCTGTACGCCCCCGGGGAGTTCGCATCATAAAACCCTGCTGAATTAAAAAAGGTTCAAGCACATCTTCAATCGTACCACGTTCTTCACCAATCGCCGCGGCTAAGCTTTCAACGCCCACTGGGCCACCGTCAAATTTTTGCATAATCGACAGTAGTAATTTCCTGTCCATCATATCAAAGCCTTCAACATCCACGTCCAGCATATTTAAGGCACGTTCGGCAACATCACCAGTAATCTCGCCGTTGGATTTCACTTCCGCATAATCTCGCACACGACGTAACAACCGATTGGTTATTCGCGGTGTGCCACGGGAGCGTTTTGCAATTTCAAGGGCACCGGTATCATCCAGCTCAACACCTAGAATCCGCGCTGAGCGTTTTACAATTTGTACTAAATCACTCTGTTGATAAAACTCCAGCCGCTGCACAATACCAAACCGATCCCGCAATGGCGAAGTTAAAGAACCGGCTCGTGTGGTTGCCCCAACTAACGTAAAAGGCGGTAAGTCTAATTTAATAGAACGTGCTGCCGGGCCTTCACCAATCATAATATCCAGTTGGTAATCTTCCATTGCCGGATACAATATTTCTTCGACTATAGGGCTTAGGCGATGTATTTCGTCAATAAAAATAACATCGTGCGGTTCAAGGTTGGTTAGTAGTGCCGCTAAATCACCCGGACGTTCTAACACCGGCCCAGAAGTATGTTTTAAATTAACCTCTAATTCATTGGCGATAATGTTGGACAGTGTGGTTTTACCTAAACCGGGCGGGCCAAAAATTAAAACATGATCCAGCGCTTCCTGTCGTTTGCGAGCGGCATGAATAAATATTTCCATTTGCTCGCATACTTTTGGCTGGCCGACGTAATCTTTTAAATTTTTAGGGCGAATAGCATGATCAAGTGAATCTTCATGTTTTTGTTCAGTGCCCGCTGTTAATCTGTCTTGCTCTATCATGGTATTCCTTTATATCGTTGCCTTATTCTTTAAGGCAGCACGAATAAGTTCACCGCTGGAGATATTGCTTTCAGATGAATCGGCTAACGCCTGCTGCACCATGATACTGGCTTCCTGTGGCTTATAACCTAGCGCAATTAACGCACTGCTGGCTTCGGTGGTTTCATCCTGCTGCATAACCGGCTGTTGCTTATTATCCTGTGTTGGTAAACTCGCCGGTAGCCAGTCTTTTAATTTGTCTCGCACTTCTATGATCAACCTTTCGGCTGTTTTCTTGCCAATGCCCGGTAGTTGCATCAGTGCTTTGGTATCGTTCTCATTAACGCAACGTGCAAACTCCTGCGCGCTGATGCTCGACAAAATAGCCAACGCCAGTTTTGCGCCTACTCCGTTTACTTTTATTAAAGTCCGAAATAAGCGCCGTTCGTCATCCGCAACAAAACCACATAAGAACTGCGCATCTTCACGCACTATCATATGTGTAAACAGGGTCATTATTTCATTAAGCTCGGGCAAGCTGTAAAAAGTATTCATCGGCACTTCAACTTCGTAGCCAACCCCTTGCACATCGATAACCAGCATCGGTGGATTTTTTTCTATTACTTTACCTGTGAGTCGACCAATCATATTTTTTCTTTTTAATGGCTTTTAAATTCAGGGTTAAATTCGGCTTCGGCGTTTGCGCGCAGAACGTTTAAATATGTTCATGGCTTTTAAATCAATTTTATTTTTATTCGATACTAATGTTTGTTTACCGGCCGCCTGTTCAAAATTTTGCATACTGGTGCGTAAATGTGCCCGACATAGTGCGATGGCTAGCGCATCGGCCGCGTCTTCCTGCGGAAATTTACTTAAACCTAATAACACCCGAACCATATGCTGCATTTGTACTTTACTGGCATTGCCTTTGCCCACGATAGCCTGTTTAATTTCACGCGGCGTGTATTCATGCACCGGGATGTCCTGATTGGCGACCACGCAAATTGCGGTGCCACGAGCCTGGCCAAGTTTGAGTGCTGAATCAGGATTGCGATGCATAAACACTTTTTCAATCGCCATTTCGGTTGGCTGGTATTCGGCAATTAACTCAGACAAACCTCTGAATATCGACTTGAGCCTGATAGGCAAAGCCTCATCCGGTGTACGAATACAACCACTGTTCACCCAGCAACTTTTATTTTTTGTAACGTCAATAATACCGTAGCCCGTGATACGTGAACCGGGGTCGATGCCCAAAATTCGCGTAGTCGAACTGAGTTGTTGTTGCTCTGTCAGCTTGGTTGTCGTTGTCTTAATCCTTATTTAGAATTTATTCAGCCATTACTGAGCCACTGGTCACTTTACTAAGCCAGAGCCTGCATCACTTCTTCGGTAAAGTCGGCGTTGGTATATACATTTTGCACGTCATCCAGGTCTTCTAACACATCAATCAAACGCATTACTTTTTCTGCATCTTCCACCTGTAAGTCTACACTGGTTGAAGCCACCATTGTAACTTCGGCATGTTCCGGTTCTAATGACGCGGCGACCATGGTATCTTTCACCATCAAAAAGTCTTCCCATAATGTGGTTACATCAATACTGCCATCTTCATTGGTCACAACATCTTCGGCGCCTGCTTCTAACGCTGCATCCATTATTTTATCTTCATCACTGCCGGTGGGATAACTTAAAATACCCTGCTTGGTAAAAAGGTAAGCCACCGAGCCATCGGTACCTAAATTACCGCCTGATTTTGAAAAAGCATGGCGCACTTCCGAAACCGTTCGATTAATATTATCGGTTAAACATTCCACTAATACCGCAACACCACTGGGGCCATAACCTTCATAACGTACTTCATCATAATTTTCGTTGTCGCCAGCACCGGCACCGCGCTTCACTGCACGCTCAATAGTATCACGCGTCATATTACCACTGAGGCCTTTGTCGATAGCCGCTCGCAGCCGTGGATTTGCATCCGGGTCACCCCCGCCCATTTTTGCAGCAACAACAATTTCACGGATTAATTTGGTAAATAATTTACCACGCTTTGAATCTTGTGCTTTTTTGCGGTGTTGTATATTAGCCCACTTACTATGACCTGCCATTTTGACTCCAAATAAATACTGTTTAATACAAATATGGGAAGATTTTACCACCACTCTTCACTTTGCGCAGGTTAAAACCGGGGGATTTGCTCGAAAATATTGAATAATCGGGCTTATGTGAAAGAATTGCCTTTGCCGGATGGATAGTGTGTTAAGTGTTTGAATCTGAATTTCGTGTTACATAATGCGCACCTAAAACAAGCGTCACAATAGGGGGTATAAAGCTTTTGAAAAATTCAAAAACTTCTTTTGCGGGTATATTGTTAACTAAAAATTTTTCTTCTATGTATTTTTTGCAAAAATCTGTAGCCACACTCACAGTACTATCAGCACATAATACTCTAACGTCAGTGGCATAATCAGCAACACCATTATTGGCCCAAATGTATGCACCACCACTCGCTAATAATAAAATAGCTGCACCAGCGAGAACATAATACGTCATTTTTATTTGCGCTTTTTGTGGCTCGGTCAGTTCATCCGCTCCTTTTGCAAAATCAGGAGGAATTTTGGATAAATTATAGGGTTCGCTAGTCGGGGTCATTTAAAGCATTCCTTTGCTTAATCATTGAATTACTTAATACATTAAAATTTCTTTTTCAGGCTCGCCTTCGGCTCCCTTAATAACAAGGCGCTTTTCATCTTCTTTCGCTTTAGTGGCTAAGTCCAGCAAGTAAAGCGCTTTTCGCAAAACCTCTGTCCGTGATGACGCATGACTTCTTTCTTTAAGTTTATCAATGAGTTGCGTTGTTTTCTCATCAAATTTAAAGCTTGTCGCTTTCATTGTTACTCTCCAATAAAATAATGCTTATGCTAAAAGTATATACAAAGTAGTGAAATAATCAATACCGGTTACTTAGCAAACCACTTCAGGGACGTTAGCAGAACCCACCCTACATTTTGCATATGTTTTATTCGTCTTCATCAGGAAGATAAATGGCAGTGCGCTCATGCTTGGGATTTTGCCCCGAATCAAAGGTAAACTCGTGGCTACCAACTTTGATAATATCACCCTGTTTCAGTAAATGGCGCTCGACACGATCATCATTTACAAAGGAGCCATTGGTCGATTCCATGTCCTGAACAAAGAAGTCCTGTGCATCGTCAAGATAGGGATTATTCTCCGCAACAATCACCGCGTGCAGGGCACTCACTGCATAATCGTCCAGGTAAATATCATTATCATCATTGCGACCAATGGTGGTTGCCGCTTTTTCTAATAAATAGGAACGCAGGTTAATGCCATCGTGTTTCAGAATTAATTTTGCCACCGTTAAACCAGACCTGAATTATAAATAAGCACTAAACAAAACCATTACAAGAGCTTAAGGTTGTTCCTGAAACTCAAGCTGAGTACCAGAAACTTCAATCCGGTCTCCCGAGGATAATAACTCACTCTTAACCCCAATCGCGGTATTATTTAACAAGGGAGGCTTCGCATTGATTGTGCCACTCATGGGCATTAAATAATATTTACTGCCTCTTTTGGCTATCACGGCCACTTGTCCGCCAGGCGAACCTAATGTCGTGTAGGGTTTGTTTAAAGTAATCACTTCACCATTTTTAGGCCCGGAAACAATCAATACCTGATATTTTTTAGGTGGTTCAACAGTATCTTTCTTATTTTTCTGTGGTGAAATCATAACGGTACGTTCAAATTCATTCACCGTTTCGTCAATAAATTTAAATTCATGCCGGCCAATTTTAATCAAGTCACCATTAGTGAGCTGCCGTTTGGTGACCGACCGGCCATTCAGGCTGGTACCATTAGTACTGTTTAAGTCTTCTACATAAGCATGTTGTAACATTAATATAGCGGCATGCTCGCCACTGATAGTGGGATCATCAATATGAATGTCGTTGCCGGGCTTGCGGCCGATGGTCAGACGCTCTTTATCAAGCATAAATTCTTTTATTACTGCGCCATCATGGGTTAATACTAATTTAGACATACTTTTATCCTGTTAAAAGAAATAAGGGTTACGCAACGGAACCTTCATAGCCACTGTCATCAGAAAAGGCATCCCGCATTGTTATTAATATAACCGATATATTATCTTTACCACCTTTATCATTGGCAGCGGCGACTAATTTTTTCCCCGCATCGCTTAAACTGCCCGGCTCGCTAAGAATAGCTGATATTTCTTCATCTAGCACCAGATCAGACAACCCATCTGAGCATAACAGAAACACGTCTCCGGGCTGGATTTTATGCTCGATTAAATCCACTTCAACTTCTTCGCTAATCCCCAATGCACGGGTAATTAAATTCCGGCTTACTGCTGAATACGCCTCATCTTCGGATAAGTAGCCATTGTCGACCATTTCCTGCACCAGAGAATGGTCGGTTGTCAGTTGGGTTAGCGTCGAACCATTATTAACATATAAACGCGAATCACCCACATTTGCAATAAGTGCTTTACCATTCTGGATTAAACTCATTACCAGCGTTGTACCCATTCCTGCGTATTCTGTATTTTCGAGAGCCTGCTCAAAAATCTCAGTGTTAGCGTAGGTTATTGCTTCGTACAGAGCATCGTTATAATCCACAATTTCTGAATCAATAATTTCTGGTGTGAGCACGTCATACAGTGCATGTTTAATACTTTCTATTGCCAGCGCACTGGCAACTTCACCTGCGTTATGCCCCCCCATGCCATCGGCAAGGATAAACATGCCACGCTCGATATCACAATCAATCGCATCTTCATTATGGTCACGAACCTGGCCAACATCGGTTACACCAAAAGCATCGATTTTGCTCGAATATTTATTCGCATTGTTGCTCATGCTTTTTTGCTACCTCGCTTTTTGCCAATTCGTTCCTGGCAGCGCTGTAGCGCACTGGCCATGCGTTCACCAGACTGAAAACGTTTTTCTAAATCTTTATGCAACGCTTTATTCATAATGGTGCTGGTGCAAGCCGGCAGATCCGGGCGGAACATGCGAATATCGGGATGCTTTTCATTTGCAATTTTATACATTAAGCTGGCCATTGACTCTCCAATAAAAGGGAGCTCACCGGTGAGTAACTGGTAAAAAGTAATCCCTAACGAAAATAAGTCTGAACGGCCATCTACTTTTTTACCCGCAAGTTGCTCGGGTGACATATAAGAAGGACTGCCCAATATTGTGCCTGTTTTTGTTTTACTGACATCGGTTAAACAGGCTACACCGAAATCAGTAATTTTTACACTGCCTGTTTCCCGGTCGAAGATAATATTTGCTGGTTTGATATCGCGATGTACAACATTTTTACCCATCGCATAATTAAGCCCTTCGGTTACTTTTATGATGACATCAAATACTTCTATGGCTGACAGTAAATTATCAGGCTGGCAATACTCATTTAATGGCCTGCCTTTAATATAGTCCATTGCGATATAAGATAAATCCTGATCTTCACCGACATCATAGATTGTGACAATATTCGGGTGGTCAAGTCGACCGGCTGTTTCGGCTTCACGGAAGAAACGCTTTTTCACATCTTCAAGTTTATCGCCTTCAAATTCCTGCGAAAGCATCATGGTTTTAATTGCAACGGTACGGCCAATTTTAGGGTCATGCCCTAAGTAAACCATGCCCATTGCACCACGCCCAATTTCTTCATCGATGCTATAGCGGCCAATGGTTGGCTTTTGAATACCCGGGCTGCTTAAAATCAAGGTGCCATTCATATTTGAATTTTTAGCGCCACCACCAAAAGCCAGTGCATCGGAGGCTTCTTTATTGCGCCCAATACGTTCCTGAATATCACTGTAATTTTCATCATGGCCTTCAATAAATTTAAAAACAGAAGCCGCCTTATTTAACTGACGCTTGCGTTCATAATCCAGGCCTAAATTATATAAACTATGTAATGCATCCGGGGTCATCACACATTTACGGTATTTCTCATAAGCCTGATCCAGTTGTCCCTGCTCATGAAAAGACTTACCGAGCAATAAATGGGCATCAGAAAGTTCCTGTTTAACACCGGAAAAACTCTGTTCAAAAAAATGCTTAAAGCCAATCACAAAGTGCCCGACCAGCAGTGCAAAGGCCGGTATCATTAATGGTAACCAGGTTGTGCTGGCTATCATGGTTATAAAGTGTGCGTTAATAAAACCAATGAGTAAGAGAATACTAACAACCAGACCGGTAGTCATACGTAAACGCGGTAATAAAAAGATAAGGTATAAGGCAACCAGAATATAGGCAAATAATTGAATTAACTTTGTATCTTCCAGAAACTGGTATTGTTCACCATTGATTAAACTCGAAACCATATGCGCACTTACCAGTGCCGGTGCCATTGGCGTGCCTAATGCAGTAGGAATTATTTTTGTATTTTGCCGGGTGGTAATGCCAACAATAACAATTTTGTTACGCAGTGTTTTAGACTTAACGCGGTTGTTATACACTTCACTGGCTGAAATAATATTGAATGCTGACTGGCCATTTTTGCCCTGATAAAAACGGGGGTAAACACGTAACTGGTCATCCGTTGTGACACGCTCGCCACCCATTACCACACCTTTTTTTAAATCAACCCGAATATCACGTGTTGATTTATTATTATTGCGTATTGCCAGCATTAACGAAAACGAAGGCAGGTAATGTTGGCCGTATTGCAAAACTAACGGTTCACTACGAAAAGTTGAAATATCACCTACACCGAGTTCAACATGTCCAATCGCACCAACATAACGCGTGAGCTCTTTAATGGGTGGGTAAATCACATCGGCTAAAGGAACCGGGTCATCCACCCACAATGCCTTCCACCATGAAGCAGGTTTAGGAATACCGGTTACATTTTTTAACTCATAACGTTTCAGGTATTTACTTAGAACGGCGCTACGCGCAATATTTTTATCGGTTGATGACTGATAAGGTAAAGCAAGAACCACGCGCCCGGCATTTTTAAATGCCGAGGCTAAAAGATTGTCGGTATTCAGATTATTTTCAGCACGCTTTAACAGGCGGCGCGCACTTCGATTGTAGGACTGTTTGTCATCATCAAACAGCATTTTTAACTGTTGAATATATTCCAGACCTGGCGAACTCTGTTTTTTGTCAAACGGCAAGGCAAGGCCAATAACAGCCGGGTGAGCTTTTGAAATACGCCGTACAATATCGGCCAGAATATCACGCGGCCAGGGCCAGGCACCCAGCTCGTCAAGCGAGGTGTCATCAATGGCCACCACCACCACTTTTGGGCTGGCTAGCCGAGGAGAGGAAAATTTCACCCCTAAATCATAGGCGGCATTATCAAACTGACGTAAAAAATCACTCCCTGAAAAAAGGTAAATGACTAAAACAACCAGCAAACCAATGAATTTATCGGATTTAATAAAGGCAGAGCGCACTGTCATTCCTTATATATCAGTTAAACCTTGCTGTTTATTAACGCTAAAGAATTCAGGCACACTGTTTCTATTCGGTGTTTTTATTATCGCTACGCAATTCATACCATACCTTTATATATGTTCTTCTAATTATCGACACTTTGACCCTAAACATGAACTTATGAGCATACATCATTACAAAAAAAACAGCTATCTGCCTGTTTAATAGGCAAATTAAGCCCAAACTGAACAAAATATGCCCAATTTAGTTAATTTGGCCTTAATTTGGCCTTAATTTGAGGTGCTAGCTGTCCGTTTCGACTTTAACAGGCTGGCGTAATTTGATATGCAGGTCACGTAGTTGGTTAGCACTCACTGGCGAAGGGGCTTGTGTTAAAAGGCAACTGGCAGACTGCGTTTTAGGGAAAGCCATCACGTCACGAATCGAATGAGCCCCCGTCATCAGCATAATCAGGCGATCCAGGCCAAAAGCGATACCACCATGCGGAGGACAGCCAAATTTAAGCGCATCAAGCAGGAAACCAAACTTGTCTTCGGCCTCCTCGTCACTGATACCCAACAGTTTAAACACCGATTTCTGGATTTCTGGGCTATGAATACGAATCGAACCGCCGCCCAACTCCGTACCATTTAAGACCATATCGTATGCCCGAGACAATGTGGTGCCCGGATTGGCCTCTAACTCGGCTATATTATCGGTTTGTGGTGCGGTAAACGGGTGATGCAAGGCGGTCCAACGTTTATTGGCTTCATCTTCTTCAAACATGGGGAAATCCACCACCCACATCGGTTGCCATTCGTCGGCTATCAGGCCGCGATCTTCGGCTAATTTGACTCTTAATGCGCCCAGTGCTTCATTTACAACCGTGGCTTTATCGGCACCAAAGAAAATTAAATCACCTGTTTCAGCACCAGTGCGCTCCAAAATAGCCCCAACCACCTCATCTGGCAGGAATTTTAAGATAGGCGACTGACAGCCTTCTTTGCCCTGCGATACATCATTCACTTTAATGTAGGCCAGCCCTTTGGCGCCGTAAATGCCAACAAAATTAGTATAATTATCAATTTCTTTACGGCTTAACTCGCAACCTTTCGGTAAACGCAAAGCGGCTACTCGCCCTTTGGGATCTTTGGCGGGGCCACTGAAGACTTTGAAATCCACCGTGGCCATTATGTCTTTTAAATCCACCAATTCGAGTGCAATACGTAAATCAGGCTTGTCTGAGCCATAACGCAGCATGGCATTTTCGTGAGTCATACGAGGGAATGGATTGGGTAGTTCAACACCAATACCTTCTTTAAACACATGGCGCATCATGTTTTCCATCATGCCCATCAGTGTTTCTTCATCTAAAAAGGAGGTTTCAATATCCAGCTGGGTAAATTCCGGCTGGCGATCGGCACGTAAATCTTCATCACGAAAACAACGCACTATCTGGTAATAGCGGTCCATTCCGGACATCATCAGTAATTGCTTAAAAATCTGCGGTGACTGCGGCAAAGCAAAAAAACTGCCTTCGTGAGTACGGCTGGGCACCAGATAATCCCGCGCCCCTTCCGGTGTTGCCTTGGTGAGCATGGGGGTTTCAATGTCTAAAAAGCCATCTTCTTCCAGATAGCGGCGGAACAAATTGGAAATTTTCGAGCGCAGTTGCAGGCGTTTCAACATTTCGGGGCGGCGCAAGTCAACATAGCGGTATTTTAGGCGATGTTCTTCCGACACATCATTGTCGTCAATTTGAAACGGGGGGGTGTCGGCATGGCTTAAAATTTCCAGATCCAGGCCCAGTATTTCAATCTGGCCGGTTTTCATATTATCGTTTTTAGTGCCTTCCGGACGATGGCGCACTTTGCCACGAACACGCAGTATAAACTCGTTACGTACGCTTTCAGCTGTGGCAAAAACATCTTCAATATCAGGGTCATACACCACCTGCAGCAAGCCTTCGCGGTCACGCAAATCAATAAAAATAACCCCACCGTGGTCACGGCGACGATGCACCCAACCACATACGGTCACTTCCTGATCGATTAAAGATTCGTTCACTTCACCACAATAATGGGTACGCATAAAAATGTTCCTTTAAAAACAAAGTGTTATTACAAAATATATTATTAATGCCATCATTCCCATCTTTGTTATTTATGTAGCCTGGATGTAGCGCAGCGAAATCCGGGAGTATTAATGCATTATTTCCCGGATTATATTTCATCCAGGCTACTGACTGATGCAAAGCGAGTTACTTAGCCTTAGCCTTACTCTCACTTTTAGAATCAGAAACTGATTTACCGTCCGATTTATCAGCAGGCCTGGCGGATTCCTCACCCGCTAAATTCTTCTTACTACCGGTTTTAAAGTCCGTTTCATACCAGCCATCGCCTTTTAAACGAAAGGCTGATGCTGATATCAGCTTTTTCAAAGCCGCCTTTTTGCATTCAGGGCACTCTTTTAAGGGCTCATCCACCATTTTCTGAAAAGCTTCAAAAGTGTGGCTACAAGCCTCACACTCATATTCATAAATTGGCATCAAAATCCCCAAAAACTAAGCTATGTTAAATTCAAGCCGCGCATTATACCTGTTTTTATACTGGCATACATTAAATCCCGCCAGCGCATTAAAAAATGCTTCCGAATGGGCGCTCAGGCTTATCAAATTATGTTGCTGAATAGTCTTCTCGGCACGCTCCAATGCACTATTAAGGATGAATTTACTCACCGTTTTACCTTCAAAACTTGCAGCACGCTCTAGCAAAAGCTTAGTATTGGATTTTAAACGAAGGTTAATCCTGTCGTCTTTGTTGTGTGTCACTGAGCTCATAGTAAGGCTCCTTGATAGCAAGAACAGATAATTCTAATTGTACGTCAGAATGCTGCCTTATCAACAAGCGACACGCAAACACTGAGCTAATATGGACAAAAAATCAATCCTTATCACCGGCTGCTCCAGCGGCATCGGCCTGTGCACTGCACAAAGGCTTAAACAGAACGGCTATCGGGTATTTGCCACCGCCAGGAAAGCGGGTGATGTTGAAAAGCTGAAACAACAGGGGTTTGAAAGCTTTTTGTTAGACTATACCGATTCCCAAACCATCAAAACAACCGTACAGCAGGTTTTAGCCGTTACCGGCGGCACACTCTACGCCTTATTCAATAACGGTGCCTACGGTCAGCCTGGAGCCGTTGAAGACTTAAGCCGTGCAGTATTATTAGAGCAGTTTGAAAATAACTTTTTTGGCTGGCATGAACTCACTAATTTAATTATTCCCGTTATGCGCAAACAAGGCTATGGGCGCATTATTCAGAATAGCTCCATACTCGGCCTGGTTGCCATGCGTTTTCGGGGTGCTTACAACGCCAGTAAGTACGCCATAGAAGGATTAAATGACACATTACGGCTGGAGCTACACGGCAGCAATATTTTTGTGTCAATGATTGAGCCGGGGCCCATTAGCAGTCGTTTTCGTGCCAATGCTTTGCTGTATTTTAAGAAAAATATCAATACTGAGAACAGCTATTTTAAAAGCAATTACGAGAACCTGCTTAAAAAGCTGGAAACAGAGGGCCCGGTGGTGCCTTTTACCCTGCCAGCCGATGCGGTTTACACCAAAGTATTTAAGGCATTAACAGCTAAACACCCCAAAGCGCATTATTATGTAACGGTTCCGACTTATTTGTTTTGCTATTTGAAACGAATCCTTTCTACTCGTATGCTTGATGTATTGCTTCGAAAAGTATAAAAAAATCAATTATATATCGTCAACGGGGTATGCACCCCTTTGGAAACCCCAACGGTTTTGTGCCCGCCGCAAGCGGACGGGGAATTTAGATTAAAAACTAACGAACATAAAAAAACCGCCTCTGGTTCCAGAGGCGGTTTTTTATGTTCAGTAAAATAGCGATATTATTCCCAAATCGCTACTCGTTGCGTTGCAGGAAGTCGATCAGCAGCAACAGCATTAAGATCACCATAAGTAGGCTGACAAACCGTGATAGTAGTACCAGCCGCTGTAGCACCATTCCAAATAATACCGACCTGCCCAGCCGCAATTTGAGCTGCAGTCAATGCACAAGCTGCAGCGGACACATCATAAGCCCAAAGTTCAGTCGCAGTCGGGTTTGGTGGAGTCTCTGATTCAAGTAGACCATCACGATTACCATTTAGGAAGTCAACTACCTCTTGAGCACTCACAGCTGAAGTAGCCACAAGTCTAGCTGGGCGAAAGAAATTACCTGCAGCCTGGCCTAAATTACGTGCAGTAATATCTTTTTTAACTTCAGCCGATATTTGCCGGAATCCATTTTCAAAATTAGAAATAACTTTATCTTTTTTGGCATTGTCAATATATCCGGTATAAGCCGGAATTGCGATGGCCGCTAAAATACCAATAATCGCAACCACGATCATCAGCTCGATTAATGTAAAACCTGATTGTATTTTTTTCATTTAAAACTCTCCTGATTTGGGTTTAGACAAAATTTTATTACTTCCTGCAATGCCGCTATTCCCTTACCTGTATTTTGCCTAAACCTTAATTGTGACAACATACATGGCTAAAATTTGAACTTACATACTACACAGCAGCAACCATGCCAGCTCACGGGTAGCACATCACATAAATGACAATAAGCTTAAAATTACTATATATTTCATATAGTTGCGGATATTAAAAAAACAGAGGGATAAGTATGAAAGGAAATGTAAGCAGAGCCCAATATAAAACCTGGTCGGAATGTGACCATTAGCGTCAGTTTGAAACAGGCGAGGCAAGGGGCCAAAAGAACAGCTACTGCCTAAGTCCTGTTCCATTATGCAGCAGGTAAAGGCAAAACCCGTATAAACAGGCTAAAAACACGCCAATAATAATAAAGGCCGTTGTTATATCAATATCCGACACGCCTAACATACCAAAGCGCATTGCATTAACCATATAGAGTATAGGATTAAATAATGCAATGTTTTGCCAGAAAGTGCTGAGCATATCAATAGAGAAGAAAATCCCACCTAAATAAGTAAGCGGTGTTAATACGAAGGTCGGGATAATGGAAATATCGTCAAAACTATTGGCGTAAACGGCATTCACAAAGCCAGCCAGGGAAAAAAGAATGGCGGTAAGAACAACAACAGCCAGAGTGATAAAAATATGCTCAAAATGAATATCGGTATAAAATGTTGCAACCAGGGTGACCACGCTGCCCACTACAATGGCACGTGTGACCCCACCAACCACAAACCCCGCCAGCAATACGTTATTGGACATTGGGGATACCAGCATTTCTTCCACATGGTGCTGAAATTTATGCCCATAAAAAGATGAAACCACATTGCCGTAGGCATTGGTGATTACCGACATTAAGATAATACCAGGCACAATATATTCAATATAACTGTGGCCATTAATATCGCCCAGTTGTGAACCAATTAAATTGCCGAAAATTAAAAAATACAAGCTGGTGGTGATGACTGCGGGCACAATGGTTTGCACCCAGATACGAGCAAAGCGTAGAATTTCTTTTACCACAATGGTTTTAAATGCGATAAATTGTTGTTCCAGTGTCATCGCCCTTTAACCTTGCGTATCACTTTCTGTTTGACTGCCTGTTAAGCGCACAAATAACTCTTCCAGACGATTTGATTTATTGCGCATACTGGTAACATGCAAATTGAGCCGTGACAGTTCATCGAAAACTTTATTTACCGTTTGGTCTTTATTGACTTCGACACTCAGTGTGGATGAATCAAGCAGGGCAATCTTATACCCCGCAATGGTTGGCACCTCGTTAATGCTTTCTTTTAAATCAAGAATAAGGGTTTCGCAATGCAACCGCGCCAGTAGCGTTTTCATTTTAGTATTTTCGATGATTTCGCCATTATTAATAATTGCGATATTTCGACACAGTGCTTCCGCTTCTTCTAAATAGTGGGTTGTTAAAATAATGGTAGTGCCCTGTTTATTTATTTCTTCTAAAAATACCCACATGGAACGGCGTATTTCAATATCCACACCGGCGGTTGGCTCATCCAGAATAAGTAACTGCGGCTCATGCACTAATGCGCGTGCAATCATTAAACGGCGCTTCATGCCACCGGATAATTCACGCGCCATATCACGGCGCTTTTCCCATAGGCCTAATTGCTTAAGTAATAGTTCAGCCCGTTGCGCGGCTTTTTTTCGGGGAATACCATAATAACCCGCCTGATTTACGATGATCTCATACACCGGCTCAAAAACATTAAAGTTAAATTCCTGTGGCACCAGACCAATATAACTTTTTGCCTTATCTTTTTCTTTGTCCAGATCGTAACCATAGACTTCAATGCTGCCCGCTGTTTTATTGATTAAAGAACAGATAATACCAATGGCGGTTGATTTGCCAGCGCCATTAGGGCCAAGCAAAGCAAAGAAATCACCTTCGGCAATATCCAGCGAAATGCCTTTTAATGCCTGAACATTATTTTTATATATTTTGGTTAAGTGCTGTATCGAAAGGGCTTTTGGCATAATAACAGAGCCTTAACCAACCCATTGACGTGCATTCTGGAATAATCGCATCCAGGGGCTTTCATCTGTTTGGCTTGCTGTTTCGGGGTAGTAGGAAAACTGTGCTTTTCTAAAAATACGTTCCGGGTGCGGCATCATAATAGTAAAACGGCCATCTTCGTTGCTTAAACCGGTAATGCCTTGTGGTGAACCGTTCGGGTTAAATGGATAACTTTCAGTTGCCTGTCCGTTGTTGTCGGTATAACGAAGTGCAATATTCCGGTTTATATTTTCTGTTGATGAAAAGACAGCCTGCCCTTCGCCGTGTGCAACCACAACCGGTAAACGTGAACCTTCCATACCGTTAAATAATATTGAATTACTTTTATCAACTTTAACCATAGACAACCGCGCTTCAAATTGTTCCGACACATTTGTTATAAAATGTGGCCACTGGCATGCACCGGGGATTAAATCTTTTAAGTGCGATAACATCTGGCAACCATTACAAATACCTAAGCCAAAGGTATCTTCGCGGTTAAAGAACTTTTCGAAACTGTCGCGCGCTTGTGAGTTATATAAAATGGACTTAGCCCAACCACCACCGGCACCTAATACGTCACCGTAGGAAAAACCGCCACAGGCTACTAACCCTTTAAATATGTCTAAATCAATATTGCCATTAATAATGTCCGTCATATGCACGTCAACACTGGCAAAACCGGCTTTATCAAAAGCGGCGGCCATTTCAACCTGACCATTGACACCTTGTTCACGTAGAATAGCCACTTTAGGTTTAATGTTTAAATTTAAGTAAGGTGCTGCGATGTTTTCATCCACATCAAAACTTAAATCAACATGCAAGCCGACATCGTCTTTATTTAATAAACTATCAAATTCTTGCTGCGCACAATCGGGATTATCGCGTAAGGCTTGTATGTGATAACTGGTTTCTGACCAGGCGCGTTGTAAATCAATACGCGCTTCACTAATTAAGGTTGTGTTGGCGTGTTTAATTGTAATTGTATCTGTTGCACTAAGTTGCGCAATTTTATGCACGCTGGCATTGGCTTTACTGAAGGCGGCTATTACCTTACCCACATCTGTATTCTGTACTTGTATAACTGCACCAAGTTCTTCATTAAACAAACTACTAATAGCATTACTGCCTAAAGCGCTTATATCAATATCTAAACCAACATGTGCAGCAAAAGCCATTTCAACCAAGCTCGTCAACAGACCACCATCGGAACGGTCATGGTACGCTAACAATACCCCATCCTCATTTAACGACTGAATCGTATTAAACGCGGCTTTAAAGTCGGCGGCATTTTCTAAATCAGGCGCAACATCGCCAATTTGATTATAAACTTGTGCAAGCGCTGAGCCGCCCATACGCTGCTGGCCTTGCGCCAAATCAACAAACAATAAGCATGTATCGTCTTTATCGGTTCGAAGTTGCGGGGTTAATGTTTTACGAATATTTTTAACCGGTGCGAAGGC
>QIKU01000263.1 GCA_003232015.1 Gammaproteobacteria bacterium | reverse complement strand
CACACTTCTAGATTCAGTCTCTAAATCTGCACTGCCAATATCAAACAGCAAGCTATTATTTAGTTCAACTTCGACCCAAAGTTTATTATGATTCACCTTAACCAGACCTTTATTAACCAAGGGTTTTAAAGAGTTAGTTACTCTGTCTGCGATGATCTCCATTTCTTTATTTTCTAAGTCCTGTTTTTTCTGTAGAAGATCAATTGGCTTTATCTTTTGCAGAACTTTTTCTTCTTTTATAATTGTTTTAGGTTCTTCACCTATCTGAATAGGTTCGACTGATTTAGGTGGCGTTTTAAATGCAGCAACCATCGTATCGGATAAAACCCGGTACTTGCCTTCATTGATAGATGACATTGAATACATCACAACAAAAAATGCAAACAGCAATGTTATAAAATCGGCATAAGAAACTAACCACCGATCCAGGTTTTCTTCCTCATACTGTTTTTTTCTACGTCGCATAACATATATCGCCAATACTCACAAAAGATAACCTAATAATTTAGTTTCAATATTTCGCGGGTTATCCCCTTCTGCAATTGAAACCATACCTTCTACTATCATGTCTTTGTACTGCGCCTGTTCAGCGACCAATGCTTTTAATTTATTGGCCACCGGTATAAATAATAAGTTAGCTGCCGCCACACCATAAATCGTTGCCACAAAAGCAACAGCAATACCGCTACCTAATTTACTGGGATCAGATAAATTCCCCATCACCTGAATTAAACCTAAGACCGCACCAATAATACCAATGGTTGGGCTATAGCCGCCCATGCTTTCAAAAATTTTGGCCGCCTGCATATCAAAACGTTCTTTCGTTTCAATTTCGACATCTAAAATAGTGCGAATGTTTTCGGGTTCACTTCCATCAATAAGCAACTGCAACCCTTTTCGTGCAAATAAATTTTGCTCTCGCTCTTCAATATTTTCCAGTCCTAGCAGACCTTCTTTGCGTGCAATGTTGCTCCAGGAAACAATTTTATCAATCGTTTTCTCAACCTGATGTTTGGGTGCAACAAAAACCCAGGTCGACATACGTACCGACCGCATAAAGACAGCAAAGGGTGATTGCAGCATAACCGCACCTAATGTACCGCCTAATACAATAAGCATGGCTGGACCATTGACTAAAGTAGATATGCTACCACCTTCCAGGTACTGACCAAGAAGAATGGCACTAATGCCAACAATTAACCCAATTATGCTTAAAAAATCCATCTTCACACTCGCTTGACGATACTTGCACCTACTTTACTAACATCCATAATTTTTTCCGCAATACCGGCATCCACTATGGCTGCGGGCATACCATAAACAACACAGCTATTTTCATCTTGTGCCCATATAATCGAACCTGACTGATGCAATAGTGTTGCACCTTTACAACCATCCGCACCCATTCCTGTTAAGATAACGGCTAAGGTGTTCGTCGGCACAACTTTATTAATCGATGCATAAGTCACATCAACAGAAGGTTTATAAGTCTGATTTGGAATTTCATCGACAATTCTCAATGACAACTGACCAGCGATTTTTTCCACAATCATTTGCTTACCACCTGGGGCAATATAAGCCACACCGGCTTGTAACTTGTCGCCGGATTCTGCTTCCTTTACATGTATCTTACATTGCTGATCCAGCCGTTCAGAAAAAGCTCCTGTAAAACTACCCGGCATATGCTGAATAACAACCACTGGCACAGGAAAATTTGCCGGCAATTCTACCAATACTTTTTGCAATGCCACCGGCCCACCTGTGGATGTGCCAATAGCAACCAGTTTTATTTTTGTTGACAGGTTCTCTTTTACTGTTAATTTCGGAGTAGGTACAGCTGCTCTTCCGATTTTTTGTTTACTATCAACAATAGCTGTTCGGCTAACCACAGCAGCCGCGCCCGAATTATTTTTAGCAACGGGACGACCACGCCCCAGATCTTTAACACGTTGACAAAGTAATTTTTTTGCTTCCTCTTTATCTTTTGAAATGTCTTCAAAACGCTTAGGAAGAAAATCAATCGCACCTGCATCTAAAGCGTCTAAAGTCGACTTAGCACCATCGGTTGTAAGTGACGAAAACATAATAATCGACGTGGGAGTTGCCTGCATTATTTTACGTGTTGCAGTAATGCCATCCATAATCGGCATTTCTATATCCATTGTCACTACATCGGGTTTTAAATTTTTAACAGCTTCTATTGCCTGCTCACCATTTTCAGCAAGCCCAACGACTTCAAGCATTGGATCCGATTCAAGTATTTCTTTTACACGACGTCTGAAAAACCCTGAATCATCAACGACTAAAACACGGATTGCCATTTAGTACCCTCACCATCATTTATCCATAATTCTGATTAAAACAACTGACTGTATTAACACGCAAAAAATATTTTGCATAGCAACAACCCGTTACACATAACGTTTCATTAAACCGGGCACATCAAGAATAATGGCAATGCCACCATCACCTGTTATTGTTGCTCCGGCAAGACCAGAGAGCCCCTGTAAAAGGGCACCCAATGGTTTAATCACAACTTCTTCCTGACCAATTAATTCATCCACCAGAAAACAAACTTTTTGCGTACCAATCGATACAACAACAACATGGCCGTCTTTTGGAAGTTCGGCTCCCGCTTCACCTTTGACTAACCAGCGCTTTAAATAGAATAAAGGCAATGTCCTTTCCCGAACAATGGTAACCAACTGACCATCCATAATGTTTGTTTTAGCCAAGTCAAGATGGAAAATTTCATTTACATTAACTAAAGGCAAGGCAAACATTTGTTCGCCTAGCCTTACCATTAAGGTCGACATAATAGCGAGGGTAAGCGGCACTTTAATTTCTATTCGACTACCTTTACCCCATTGAGAATGCACTTCAACCGAACCATTAAGTTGAGTAATACTGGTTTTAACAACGTCCATTCCCACACCACGACCGGAAATATCAGAAATTTCTTTCTTTGTTGAAAAACCCGGTTCAAAAATTAAATTATAGGCTTCATGATCGTCGATTCGAGCAGCGGCATCCTTATCAAACATACCTCGTTCAACCGCAATATTACGCAGTACATCTGCATCCATCCCTTTACCATCATCTTCGATTGATAATAAAATGTGATCACCTTCCTGTGATGCGGATAAAATAACCGCACCCTGTCTTTCTTTACCAGCTGCAACCCGATCATCCGGCATTTCAATACCATGATCGACTGAGTTACGTACAAGATGCACCAGAGGATCGGCCAGCGCTTCAACCAAATTCTTATCCAGGTCGGTATCTTCGCCCATCATTTCCAGACGAATTTCTTTTTTCAGGCTACGTGCTAAATCTCTTACCACACGCGGGAAGCGCCCAAATACTTTTTTAATTGGCTGCATTCGCGTTTTCATAACCGACAGTTGTAGATCCGCTGTTACCAAGTCCAGATTGGCAACGGCCTTCGCCATTTCTTCGCCACCAATCATAGAGCCGAGTCTCGTCAACCGATTACGCACAAGCACCAGTTCACCAACCATATTCATAATTTCATCTAACCTGGCAGTATCGACACGTACCGATGTTTCAACAGGCTGTTTTGCATCTTTTGCTGCTGCCGGTTTAGGCTTGTCGGCTGCTTTTGCCTTTTCTACTGGCTTGGATTTTGTCTCTGGCTTGGGTTTTGCCTCTGGCTTAGGCGCACTGGCTTTTTTTGAAACCGGTTTTTCAGCCTTAGGTGCTGGTGCCGGTTTATCGGCTGTGTTTTTTGCTACCACGTTTTTGGTGTCGATTTTACCTGCACCATGCAAGTCGTCTAAAAGTGATTCAAATTCATCATCACTGATCTCGTCATTCGTCGGCTTCATTGAATCACTAACGGCAACCTCTCCAGGTGCAGCAGATTCCGGTTTTGTTTCTGGCTTTTCAATACTGGTGGCTTTGATTGAACCGTCGCCATGAATTTGATCTAATAACGCCTCAAATTCGTCTTCACTGATTTCATCTGAATCAGCACTACTGGTATCATCATCCATTCCAAACAAGTCATCGTCGTCTTCATCGGCTGAATCTTCTGCCACTGCTACAGGTGCTTCTTTTCCATCAAGCGCATCTAACAAAACATTAAATTCATCGTCGGTAATATCTTCAGCACCACCAACGAGTGCGTCATCACTTTGCGTATTACTGGTGGGCTCACTGGCTTTCTCTGCTGTGGGTTCTTCGGCAGCAGGTTCAGCTACTGCCTCACCTTTAATAATACTATCTAATGCTGCAAGTAACTCTGGCTCTACCGCTTCCGTTTCATTACCTGCACGCAATGCATCAAATTGATCATTAAGCACATCAAGCACCGGTAAAATAGTATCCATTAAACGAGTATTAATTTCCCGTTCACCATTGCGAACCATATTAAAAACATCTTCAGCCCGATGGCAAACGGCTACCATAGGGTCAATGGCTAAAAACCCTGCGCCACCTTTTATGGTATGAAAGCCACGAAATATAGAATTTAACAGTTCCATATCATCAGGTGAGTTCTCAAGCTTAACGAGTTCTTCATTTAACCGTTCGAGAATTTCACCCGCTTCAATTAAAAAATCTTCTAATAGTTCATCATCCACGACTGCCGCCTTTAAAATCCTAAACTTGAAAGTAAATCATCAACTTCATCCTGGCCTGACACAGTACCAGATGCTTCCAGACCTGGAATAACAGGCCCTTCCAGTTTACTGCTCTCTTTGTCTTTAGTTTCTTTATTACTATTTGGCCGAGAACCTGCAAGTTGAATAATACTGACCATGCTTATTTCAACTTCTTCAACTAATGAAATCACTCGCTTTATAATTTGACTGGTTAAGTCCTGAAAACCCTGTGCCATTAGCACGTTATTTAAGTGTTCATTAATCTTTACCGCACTGTTTGAATTTATTTCAAAGTAATTTTTTAGTTCTTTACTCAGTTTTTTAAATTCATCGACATTAAGCTCTCTATTTGAAAACCGCTGCCATTCATTTTCAACACTACGTGTTGCACTTAAAACCTGCTCACATAGCGGCATGGACTCTTCAACAGCCGTCAGTGTATTATTCGCGGCTTCATCCGTCATAGTAATAACATGCGCTAAACGCTGCCGTGCATCTGGAATTTCATCTTCTGCAATATCGGTCAACCGATCATCCAGTCCAAAGGTATTAATTGAGTCATGCAGTTCACGCGTTAATTTACCAATTTCCTGGTATAACTCACTTTCACGCATTTCAGCCAATTCATCAAAATAATCCTGTGATTTTTCAAGATCACCTGCTTCCATACTAGCTAAAAGATTTTTAACTTTTGCGATATTCTCTGTGGATAGCAAATTCTGTTGTTGCTCCATAAACAACCCCTACCCGTCTATACGTTCAAATATCTTATCGAGTTTTTCTTTTAGTGTTTGCGCAGTAAACGGTTTTACAATGTAACCATTGACACCCGCCTGCGCCGCCTCAACAATTTGTTCACGCTTTTGCTCTGCCGTTACCATTAACACCGGCATTGATGATAATTTTTCATCAGCGCGTACATGTTTTAGCAAATCAATACCCTGCATACCTGGCATATTCCAATCCGTAACCAGAAAATCAAATTTTCCGGTTTGCAACATGGGTAAAGCAGTCGTACCATCATCGGCTTCTTCCGTGTTGGTAAAACCTAAATCACGGAGCAAGTTTTTAATAATCCGGCGCATTGTTGAAAAATCGTCAACAATTAATATTTTCATTTTTGTATCAATAGCCACAGCGTCCCTCCAGATGAGCTATATAGAAAAGATCTTCTTTTCTTTGGCTTATTCACTGAAATTACACAATTAATTCCAGTGATATTCGTTACCTTTATCGGCCAGAACCAGGAAGAACTTAAGCAGAAAGTAAGAATAAATTGTAATTTTAGGAATTATTATTTAGTTGCAATGGTTTTCTGATGAATTTTGAGCATTCAGCATGCAACAAAAGGCTTTACAGCCATATACGCAAAAAAGGAAGGAAAAGACTCTAGAGATTTGGGGGAAGGCGTGTTTTATAGTTGGGAATGAATCACAATTTCAACGTGTATTCCATAATCTATAATTTTTCTGCTTCCCCTCTGTTTGACATACGCGCCTGTAAACGAATAACCGCCTGGCTGTGAATTTGACTAACACGCGACTCACTCACACCCATAACAGCACCAATTTCACGTAAATTAAGCTCTTCATCATAATAAAGTGCCATTACTAAACGCTCACGTTCGGGCAGCCCGGCTATGGCACCGGATACAATGCGGCGAACATCATCACGCTGTAATCCATCGAGGATACTGGGATCATAGTTACTCACGTTATCCAACATGGAATCTTCACCTGTTCCCATGTCTTCAAAGCTTAAAATTTTGTGATAACTATTATCCTGAAGAATTTTATAGTATTCCTTTAAGGACATGCCCAGTGTTTCAGCAATTTCTGTGTCACGTGCGTCACGCCCAAATTCGTGCTCAATCTCACGTACCGCGGCCGCCACTTCACGCGCTTTTCGATGAACAGAGCGGGGAGCCCAGTCATTTTTGCGTATTTCGTCTAACATGGAACCACGAATTCGAATACCCGCATAGGTTTCAAAACTGGCGCCCTGACCTGCATCATAATTGCGCGAGGCTTCTAATAAACCAATCATGCCGGCCTGAATTAAATCTTCTAATTGCACACTCGCTGGCAAGCGGTTTATTAAATGACAACCAATTCTTTTCACTAAAGAAGCATGTTGTGTAACAAGATCATTAGGCTCAACGGTTGGCTGTGTCGCTGCATACATTGCTAGTCCGTTCATGGATTTATCCCCGTTTTTAATGTATTTCCCTGAATAAGTCGTTCTACAAAAAATTCCAGATGACCATTTGCTGTTTTAGGTATGGGCCAACGGATTGTTTTTTCTGCAATCTGTTTATACGAGATGGAAGCCTGACTACGTGGAAATGCTTCAACGACTGCACGTTGTTTTCTTATCGCTTTAAGTACTGATTCGTCATATGGCACCGAGCCGCTGAACTCCAGCGCAACGTCTAGAAATCGGTCCGTTACTTTTACTAATTTATCGTAAACTTCCCGGCCTTTTTGCACACTTTTAACCATGTTGGCTAAAATCCTGAATCGAAACAGCCCGTATTCTTTATGTAACAATTTAATCAGTGCGTAAGCATCAGTAATAGATGCGGGTTCATCACAAACCACAACCAGAACTTCCTGTGCGGCACAGGCAAAACTGACAACGCTGTCAGCAATACCTGCGGCAGTATCAATAATAAGAACATCAATGTCCTGATTAATCTGACTAAAAGCCTGAATAATACCAGCATGCTGGCTTGAACTGAGCTCAGCCATATTTTTTATACCGGATGCCGCCGGTATCACCTTTAAACCACTCGGGCCATTAATCATGACTTCATCTAAAGTATGTTCACCTTGAATAACACTTTCTAATGTATATTTTGGGTGCAAGCCAAGCAACACATCAATGTTACCCAAACCTAAATCTGCATCCATGATGAGTACTTTTTTGCCCAGGTTAGACAGTGCAATGGCTAAATTAGCGGAAACATTTGTTTTGCCAACACCGCCTTTTCCACTTGTTACTGTAATAACACGTACAGGATGCGATTTTGGCATTGTCTGGATTCCAGCAGTCGGATACATATTTTGTGCTTCAGCCATGAGCATGAGCAACCATCCCATTAACCGTTAATGTCATTGAATGTTCACTGGATAAATCTTGCTGAGCGGCCATGGTAATTCTCTGCATAATGGCAACACTTTTACTAACAAGGTTATGTGCACGCGCAATATGCAAATCGTCAGGTACCTTTTGACCATCGCAAAAATAAGAAATAGCTAATTCATGTTCTGCTGCAACTGAAATAACACCGCCCAGGCTGGTTGTTTCGTCCACTTTAGTCAGGATACAGCCATCGAGTTTCGATTGCTTAAAAGTGGTAACCACATCATTCAACACGCTACGCTGTGTATTCGCTGCCAGCGCCAGAAACATATGAATGGATTTTGCACCACTGTTTAATAAATCAAGTTGTTCGCGCAATTGAGAGTCCTGCAAGCTCACGCCGGCAGTATCAATTAATACTAGTTTTTTATGCCGTAAATCGTAAAGTGCATCATTCAGTTCGCCTTTGTCAATGGCAACCCGTAATGGCACACCCAAAATACGTGCATAACTTCTTAACTGCTCATGCGCCGCAACCCTAAAATTATCTGTTGTAATTAAGCCAACACTGTCTTTTCCATGCTGTAAAACATAGCGCGCCGCCAACTTTGCAATGGTTGTTGTTTTACCAACACCCGTTGGCCCGACCAGAGCCATCACCCCACCTGTTTTTAAAACACCGTTATCAATTACCGGTAATTGGTGGGACAAAATACCCAGGGCATGTCGCCACATAACATCAAACTCTTTTGTTTCATCCACTTCTTCACAAAGTTTCTTAGATAATACAGGACTTAAACCCAGTGCAATCAAACGCTGTAATAAACGGGTACGTGTTGGGTGATATTTAGATTCTGATTCCCACGCCATACCGGACAACTGGTTGAGAAGTAAACCACGCAGTGATTTTATTTCATTTTGAACATCTGACAAATCCTGCGCTTTCGAAGCCAGTTGAGCAGAACTATTTTTAACAACGGGGGCTTCAGTTCGAGCAGCCGATTGAGAAGCCGGGATATTACGGCTATAACGCACATCGTCAGATGCCTGCTGTCTTAAAGATTTTTCGGATGACGGACGGCACTCTTTGTGTTGGCTATCTTTTGTTGCTGATGTAGATGTAGCTGTTACAGAACCTGTTTGAGCAACCATCCCCCCGACTAATGATTCATCGTAATCAATCGCGGCAACAATTTCGACACCATCAGCAACTCGCTTGTTAGATAATATAACTGCGTCCGGTCCTAAAGCGTCTCTTACTTTACGTATTGTTGTACGTACATCCTCAGCATGGAAACGTTTTATTTTCATTTTGCTGTTGCCTCCAGGTAAAACATTTTAATTCACTCACCCTTTATTTTTTCACTGATTATTCATTCGTTAGCCAGGTATTTCGTTAGTTTGACCAACCGTTGCAATAATTTTTATTTGCTTGTCCGTTGGTATTTCGTTGTAAGACAATACATGCAAACCTGAAATTGTATGTTTTACAAACCTTGCCAACATGGTTCGAAGCGCTGCAGATGCCAGCAATATTGCAGGTTGCCCTGCTAATTCCTGCTTCTGCGCCGACTCTTCCAATGCACTGTGCAGGCGCTCGGCCAAACCAGGCTCAACACCCCCGCCCAGTCCTTCAGTGGACTGTATAGACTGATGCAACAACTGTTCCAATGTTGGGTCGAGTGTGATGACCGGTAATTCGCGTTCCATCCCATTGATTTGTTGGACAATTAGCCTACCTAACGCAATCCTGACCATTCCTGTCAGAATGTCAGCATCTTGACTCTTCACGGCATGCTCCGCCAAGGTCTCGGCAATAGTACGAATATCTCGAATAGGCACATTTTCTTCAAGCAAGTTTTGTAATACGCGAACCACCACCCCCAGCGACAGGGTATCGGGAATTAAATTTTCAACCAGTTTAGGTGCCGACCTGGCAAGTAAATCCAGTAGCTGTTGTACTTCTTCATGGCCTAATAATTCATGTGCATGGGTCTGCAACAACTGGCTCAAGTGAGTGGCAATAACCGTATTCGGATCAACCACGGTATAGCCCAGTGTTTGTGCCTGATCGCGCTGATTGTTTGCAATCCATATCGCATCTAAACCAAAAGCAGGATCGGTCGTTTCAATACCTTGCAAACTACCAAAGACCTGCCCTGGATTAATCGCCAGTTCTTTATCCGGTTGTATTTCTGCTTCGCCAACGGTAACGCCGAGTAATGTAATTCGATAACCGGTTGGGGTAAGTTCCAAATTGTCACGAATATGCACCGAGGGAATCAGAAAACCCAGCTCCTGTGACAATTTTTTTCGCACTCCTTTAATGCGACTCATCAACTGGCCGCCCTGTGCTTTGTCAACCATGGGGATAAGTCGGTAGCCCACTTCCAAACCAATCGCATCAAGTGGGGTAACATCATCCCAACTGAGCTCTTTAACATCTTTATCGCTAGACACCTGCTGTTGCTGTTGCTGCGTTTTTTCGGCAACGTTCTGGCGTTTCTTGCGCGCAATCAAGTAAGCACCTGTGCCACAAATAGTAGCTAGCGTTAAAAAAGCAAAATTAGGCATACCGGGGATCACTCCCATTAAACCTAAAATACCCGCAGTAACACCCAACGACCGCGGATTAGCAAAAAGCTGGTTTAAAACCTGCTCACCCATATTCTGTGAACTTGAAACACGGGTAGTAATAATGCCTGCCGCTGTTGACAAAAGTAGTGCTGGAATTTGTGCAACCAGGCCATCACCAATGGTTAACAAGGTATAGTTTCTTGCTGCCTCTGAAAAAGATAAGTCATGCTGACCCACGCCAATTAACAAACCGCCTAGAATATTAATAAACAGAATAAGAATACCGGCTATCGCATCACCACGAACAAATTTACTGGCACCATCCATTGAACCGTAAAACTCTGCTTCATCTGAAATTTCCTGGCGACGGGTGCGTGCTTCATCCTGGTCAATCAAGCCGGCATTTAAATCCGCATCGATTGCCATTTGTTTACCTGGCATCGCATCCAAAGTAAAACGCGCACTCACTTCTGATATGCGTGTAGCACCCTTGGTAATAACAACAAAGTTGATAATCACTAAAATAGAGAAAACAATAATACCCACCGCATAGTTACCACCAATAACAAACTCACCAAAGGCTTTAATAACCTGCCCGGCAGCATCCGGCCCGGTATGGCCTTCTAATAACACAATACGTGTCGAAGCAACATTTAAAGCCAGGCGCAACAGTGTTGTAATCAGCAAAATGGTTGGGAATAAAGCAAAATCAAGTGGCCGCAATGAGTAAACGGTTACCAGCAATACAATCAAAGATAATGAAATATTAAAACTAAACAGAACATCAAGCGCAATCGGTGCTAACGGCACAACAATCATTGCTATCATCACAAGCAGCAGTACTGGCGCACCCAACCCCTGATAATTTATCCGTTTAAACCACCCAAATGAAAACGCTTGTTCTGCCATTTTTTATGCCTTACCTAAATTAACTATCAAATTGCAAATCATCAGGAATATCTAAATCCCTCATTTTGTGATTTGCATATTGAGTGGAGTTTGTTTTTCGTAACTTGAATATATAAGCCAACACCTGAGCTACAGCCAGATATAAACCGGCAGGAATGGCCGCGTTAATTTCAGTGGTGTGGTACAACGAGCGAGCCAGGGGAGGTGATTCTAAAATAGGCACATTGTTTTCATTAGCAACACGCCGTATCTGCATGGCAATAATATCCACCCCTTTTGCAACCAGCAAGGGAGCCGCCATTGTTTTTGGGTCGTATTTTAAGGCAATGGAGTAATGTTCCGGATTGGTAATAATAACATCAGCTTCAGGCACTTCGGACATCATTCGCCGCTGCGCTATTTCATTCTGTACGCGTTTTATCCGACTACGTACTTCGGGATTACCTTCTGTGTCTTTATTCTCGTCCTTCACTTCCTGAAAGGTCATCTTCAATTGTTTTTTGTAATCCCAAATCTGGAATGGCACGTCAACCAGTGCAATAAGTATTAAAGACGCCGCAATAGTAATAAAAGCGGCAATCAACAACTGCGTGGTATGAGGCAAAGCAAGACTGATAGGCTCATTACCCAGACCAAGGTAATTATCAAATTGATGGTATAAAAACACAACCGCAACCGTACCGATAACAAGGAATTTAATCAGTGCCTTAATAAGTTCAACCAGCCCTTTGATTGAAAAAACCCGCCCCAGGCCTTTAATCGGATCAAGCTTGTCAAATTTAAATACCATAGCCTGCATACTAAAATTTACACCACCAATCACAATCGGCCCAACTAATGCAGCAAAAATCATAACCAGGAAAAAAGGTGCTAAACTCAACACTGCATGCAATAATGATTCTTCCAACAATGAAAACATGGTGCTCACATCAAATATTTGTTCACGACTAACCTGTAAATTCCACACAGCTAACTCTTTTATTCCCTGTACTATTCCTGGCCCAAGCAGCGCCAAAGAACCGGCTGCCGCCAGCATCATGACCATAGTATTTAATTCCCGTGACGAAGGAACTTGCCCCTTTTCCCGCGCTTGTTGTTTACGTCGGGGGGTCGCCTCTTCAGTGCGTTCTTGTCCAGTATCTTCAGCCATTACTAATGGAAACCTCGAATTAACTGATACACATTTAAAAACAACTCATTCGACTTTGGCGAAACATTTGAAATAGTTAGCAACACAAGTGCAAACCCAAGAATCATTGTTATAGGAAAGCCAATTGCAAAAATATTTAATTGTGGTGCAGCTCGCGTCATAATGCCAAATGACAAATTAACAACAAGTAATGATGCAATAGTCGGTATTGCAATACCTAATGCACCTGAAAAAATATAAGCGCCCCAGGTTACAATTCCCCATAGACTATCGGTTGACAAGCCGGTTAGTGCAATCGGTAGTGTTTCAAAACCATCAACCATTACCTGAACCAGAACCAGATGCCCATTTAGACTTAAAAATATAAGCACCACAAAAATAATATAAAACTGGCTTAATACCGGTGCCTGCGTGCCATTTTGCGGATCTACCATCAATGAAAAACCAAGACCCATTTGCATCGCAACAATCTGACCGGCAGTAATAATGGCAGCGAACACCAGTTGTGTGGTAAACCCAATAGCAACACCAATAAGTATTTGGTTCGCCGTAATATACAACCCCTGCAAACTAAACACTTCCACTGCGGGCATCGGTGGCAATAAAGGAACAACAACACTCGTTAGCACCAGACTAATAAATAATTTTATTCGCATCGGTACTGTTTTTGCGCCAAATATGGGTGCTGTCATCACCACCGCACTCACTCTAAATAAAGGCCAGAGAAAGGAACCCACTAGTGCGGTTAGTTCTGAGCCGGTAATAACCATTACTCACCTTATTAAATAGGGAATGTCTTGTATCAATTTAGTTGTGTACTCAACCAGAATACGCAACATCCAGGGGCCTGCTGCCATCAAAACACCAAGCGTTACAATCAATTTCGGAATAAAACTTAAAGTTTGCTCATTGATCTGCGTTGCTGCCTGAAACATACTCACTAACAAACCAACCATTAGTGCTGGCACCAAAATCACCACGATTAGCAAAAGAATAATTTCAAGTGCGTGTTGAAATATAGATAAAACACTTTCAGGTGTCATACATAACCTCGACTTATAAACCGCAATAAAAAATATTAAACATAAAAACTGGACGCCAACGTTCCCATAATTAATGTCCAGCCATCGACCAGAACGAACAACATTATTTTAAAGGGTAAAGACACAATCATTGGGGACAACATCACCATACCCATCGACATCAAAACACTGGCAATCACTAAATCAATAATCAAAAAAGGAATAAATAGTAAAAACCCAATCTGAAAAGCTGTTTTTAATTCACTTGTTACAAAAGCCGGCACTAAAATAGTAAAAGGAATATCTTTTTTCGAGACGTAATCCTTATCCCCTGATATCTTCATAAACATGCTAATATCCGATTCACGTGTTTGCCCTAACATAAATTCACGTAATGGCTCGCCACCCTTTTCGGTCGCCGTTTGAAAAGAAATTGAATCGTTTAAATAGGGTTGCAGTGCCGATGTGTTAATCTGGTTAAACACCGGCGCCATAACAAAGAAGGTTAAAAATAGAGCTAGACCTATCAATGTTTGTGAAGACGGGGTTTGCATTAAACCCAATGCCTGGCGAAGAATGGACAGAACAATAATAATACGGGTAAACGATGTCATCATCATTAATGCCGCAGGCAACAAGCTTAATACGGTCATTAAGGCCAGAGTTTGAATACTGACTGAATAAACCTGCTCACCACTGGCTTGTGTTTTTACTGAAAAAGCCTCAAAAGCTTCTGCTGCCATGCCTGAAGCAGGTAAAAATAATAATGCCAGCCAGAAAAACCACTTCATTTATCGTCATCCTTTCTAAAATCATTCGCTGACGATTTATTAACGGCACTTTTTCCTTTCTGGAATTTATCTTTTTGGCCAATAATCGCAGCCTGTAACTTTTCCTGGAAACCGCCAAAAGATGGAGGGGCAGATTCAGATATAGGTTCGTCTAACTCAGATAACAACTGAATATTAGTTTGTGTAACACCAACTAATAATTGCTTATCCATTACCTGTACAACAATAATTTTTTCACGATGGCCAACATTTAAAGCAGCCACAACCTTTAAACTAGATGAATAAGACGCATTTAAAGCCCCCATACGTTTAGCAAGCCATGCGATAGCAAAAATAAAGGCAACAACGCCGAACAAACCCAAAATCATCTGTAGATAATTAGACACACCAATATGCGAAGCGCTTTCCAGAGCATCGCCTATCTTTGCGTCTGCATTGGTGCTTGGTTCTAAACTGGATTTTAGTTTGGGATTCAATGGGGCAGATTTTATTTCCTGCGCTTCAATAACGTCTTTATCTCCTGAAGCAGCTGCAGTAGCATAAGATATATTGACCAGAAATATAAAACTTATACTAAATATGACTTTTTTTACAAAAGTATTACTGCGGGTTAAGTCCATGGCAATATGCAGTTAACGCAGTTTCTTAACACGTTCGGCTGGGCTCACTACATCGGTTAAACGAATACCAAATTTTTCGTTAACAACCACCACCTCACCATGTGCAATAAGCGTCCCATTGACTAAAACATCTAATGGTTCACCTGCCATTCTGTCCAGCTCAATAACCGAACCCTGATTTAGTTGCAACAAGCTACGAATGTTGACACTGGTACGCCCTATCTCCATTGATAGTTTTACCGGAATGTCTAAAATAACATCCATATTAATATCATCACCGGAAGCGCTTGAATTATCTTCCAGGTTGTCAAACCCTGCTGCCGTCACACCGGCATCGGCGGCAACTGCATCTGAACTGGAATCATCCGAGTTAGCATCACCTGACTCTTCCAGAGCCTCTGCCCATTCATCCATTACATCCGATTCATTATCTGAATCACTCATTATTTTCTCCTTCTAACATCAATATCGAATCAGCGGCAGGAAGCCCTTTCTTAATTGGGCTGTTAATTTTCACTGCCATCATCCCTTCCGAAATACCGTACTCACAGCGAAACAATGGTATTTCTTCACTCAACAAGGTCACTTCATCCGGTAAGTCAATTGGAATAACATCACCTTCTTTAAAATTCAGTACATCACGCAGTGACAAATCAACTTCCGTTAATTCAGAATACAACGGAATTTCTGCCAACTTTATTTCTTCTAAAAGTGAGATTGTCCAGCGGTCATCTTTTTCTGCTGTGTCACTTTGTAAACCAGCATCGAGTAACTCACGAATAGGCTCCAGCATTGAATATGGAAGCGTGACCTGAAAATCACCACCACCACCATCTAGCTCCACATGAAAGGTGCTTAATACAACAACTTCATTCGGGCTAACGATATTGGCAAACTGAGGATTTACTTCTCTACTTAGAAATTCAAACTCAACCGGTAGTACCGGCTTCCATGCTTCCTGCAAATCTTTAAACGCAAGTTCCAGTACTAAACTGATTACACGTTGTTCGGTTGGTGTAAACTCTCGGCCTTCAATTTTGGCATGTCGCCCGGTGCCACCAAAAAAATTATCCACCAGGATAAAAACCAGTTTAGGATCAAAGACGCATAAAGCCGGGCCGCGCAAAGGTTTTAGCTTTACAATATTTAAACTGGTGGGAACAAACATACTGTGCAGATATTCAGAAAACTTGAGCATTTGTACGCCACTGACTGAAATTTCTGCTGAGCGTCTTAATAAATTAAAAATGCTAATTCTAAACTGGCGAGCAAAACGTTCGTTTATCATCTCAAGGGTTGGCATCCGACCACGAACAATGCGGTCATGCGAGGCAAAATCAAATTGCCGGGCAACGCCATCATTTAATTCCGCATCATCCGTTTCAACATCACCACTATCAACACCATGCAAAAGCGCATCAATTTCGTCCTGGGATAAAAGTTCATTAACTGACATACGCTATCCCTTACTGCATAACCAGGCTAGTAAAATAAACGGCTTTAATATAATTATTCCCTGGCGGCAGAGGAGCAGCTGTCCCATCCGCCTTTGGATCAGCGGCTGGCATGTTATTTACTTCCGTAGCAATTGTCTGGTTAATTGAGTTTAATAATTCAGCACGCAGTTTTTGCTTCCCTTCATATGTGCTAAGTACTTCATATTTCTGGCCGCTTAGTATTGCAATAATATTATTGCGGATAACAGGAGAATGCTCCTGCACTAAATCAATCGATTTTTGTGTATGCGCCATTACGGTTAAGTCCAGCTGAACATAGCGCGCCTTACTTGTATCTTCAAAATTAATGATAAAAGTAGGACGTAGTTCTGAATAAATCGCATCTGCTGCTGGAGCTGGTGCGGCCTTTTCACTTTTTACCCCGTCCTTTGCGCCTTCGCTGTCATCACCTAATAAAAGCAGAGCCGCTACACCACCACCAACGGCCAGTACCACAACAATTAAAACAATAATCAGCAGGGTAGTTTTGCTTTTGCCTTTTTGTTCTACGTCAAGATCAAGATCTTTTTCTTTTTCTTCTTTCGCCATGACTTTTCCTTAAGAAAGTAACCCTTATTAAAATTATAAATAGTAAGCACCTGTGCTTGTATTAGCTAAAGTGCAAAACACATGCCACGCTGGCTTAATTTTTAATTTAGAATTAAATCAATAGATTAGGAAATAAAAAAGTCTACACGTCAATCCTTTGGCGCAAGATTAAGGAAGGCTTGTCGAGTTACTGACTCGAGCAAATCATTTTAGGACAGGGCGATTTTAGTTACTTATTCAGATTAAAAAAGTGGCTACGATAATAAATTAATTCATTAATAGAATCCTTTACATCGTCCATAGCAAGATGTGATGACTGTTTCGTTAAACCACTGGCAATTTCAGGTTTCCAGCGTTTAACCAGTTCTTTAATGCTGCTGACATCAAGATTACGATAATGAAAAAACACTTCTAGTTCAGGCATACAGCGTGCTAAAAAACGCCTATCCTGGCAAATGCTATTACCACACATAGGCGACATTTTTGCCGGCACATACTGTCGTAGAAAATCAATGGTCTCTTGCTCAGCTTGCTTTTCGTTATGCTGGCTTTGCTTCACTCTTTCGGTCAGGCCTGAGCCACCATGCTGTTTGGTGTTCCAGTCATCCATACCCGCCATCACTGAATCAGGCTGGTGTATTGCAATCATCGGGCCTTCTGCAAGAATATTCAGTTCTGCATCGGTCACAATGGTAGCAATTTCAATAATGACATCATTCTGGGTGTCTAAACCGGTCATTTCCAAATCAATCCAGATTAGATTATTTGCATTTTGTTCCATGGTTATTCCTTATATAATAGCTATCAGCGAACGAACTCGATATAATTAGCAAAGTTTAGCATTTTTGCACTTGTATAAGTGCCCGTTTTTAGAAAATAAATATTCAAAGTGATTGTATTCCTATGACAGCCAGCGATATCCAGACCAGCTTTATCTTTTTACTTATTGCCTCTTACACATTACAACTGTGGTTATCACGCCGCCATATTAAGCATATTCAGGCTCATCGCGCAGCGGTGCCCGCTGCTTTTGCAGATAAAATATCACTTGAAGCTCACCAAAAAGCAGCCGATTACACGGTGACTCGAAGCAAATTTGGCATACTCGAACTCAGCTTTGCTACCATTTTACTTGCAATATGGACACTCGGGGGCGGCTTGCAATTGCTGGATGGCTTTATCCGCTCATTTGAGTTTAGCCCAATTTTCACCGGTATCGCCGTCATTTTTGGTTTAGGGTTAATCTCCGGCTTTCTGGATCTTCCTTTCACCCTGTACAAAACATTTGTTATTGAAGAAAAGTTTGGCTTTAACCGCCTGACACTTAAAATGTTTATAACCGACACGCTAAAATCAACGGCCATCATGCTCGTCATTGGCCTGCCGTTTTTATACTTTGTACTTTGGTTAATGGACTTACGTGATGTCAGCCCTTACTGGTGGCTCTATGTATGGGGAAGCTGGTTTGGTTTTAGTATGCTAATGATGTGGCTCTACCCTGCGTTTATCGCGCCCATCTTTAACAAATTTACGCCGCTGGACGAGCCGGAGCTTAAATCTAAAATTACTCAACTACTCGAACGTTGCGGTTTTACCAGTAACGGCGTATTTATTATGGATGGTTCCAAGCGTTCAAGCCACGGTAATGCCTATTTTACCGGCTTTGGTAGCAACAAACGCATCGTCTTTTTTGACACCCTGCTCAATTCTTTACAACATAATGAAATTGAAGCCGTGCTTGCACATGAACTGGGGCATTTTAAACGTAACCATATTAAAAAACGTATTTTCACCATGGCATTGATGAGTCTGGGTGGTTTAGCATTGTTAGCCTGGTTAATTGATCAAAGCTTTATCTATGAAGGTTTAGGCGTGACTCAGGTTTCGTCACATATGGCCTTAATTCTGTTTATGCTTGTTACACCTTTAATTAGTATCTTCCTCACTCCGATTTTTTCGCTAATGAGCCGTAAACATGAATTCGAAGCCGATGAATTTGCCGCAGAAAATACCGATGCTAATCATCTTATTACTGCGCTGGTTAAACTCTATGAAGAAAATTCCAATACACTCACACCCGACCCACTTTATTCTGCTTTTTATGATTCCCATCCACCTGCACCGGTTCGGATTGCGCATTTAGCCAGATCGTAAAATGAAAACTTTATTGATCTCATTCACTACTTTTTTACTCGCATGGTCTGCCAATAGCCTTGCACTTGACATCGAACGAGGACAACAATTACATGACAGCAACTGTACTAGCTGCCATGCAGCAATCTACGGTGATAAAGGCAATAAAATATATACCAGAGAAGATCGCAAGATAGACTCATTAAGCAGCCTGCAAGCCCAGCTAAAGCGTTGCAAAAACAGCCTGGGAACAAACTGGCCTGAAGATCAAATGCTGGATCTACAACACTACTTAAATTCCACTTTTTATCATTTTAAAGAATAAAAATTATCTATAACGCTATGTCAAAAGACAATAAACACACGCACCCTGCAACCGTTATCGCCAGTTATGGTAACCAGTGTAAAATCGAAACGGCCGACAAACAGCTACTTACTGCAAAATCATTAAAAAGTGTCGGCAAACCCTTATGCGGCGATAAAATTAAATATAGAAATGAACAGAATAATGAACTAGTTATTACAGAAATTTTACCACGCAATAGTGTTCTGTCACGACGCAACAACTTAAACCCAAAACCCAAGCAAATTGCGACCAACATTGATCAAATGATTATTGTTATCAGTGCCAATGATGTCATTAAATACGGCCTGATTGATCGCTACTTGATTGCAGCAACATTTTCCAGCTTTACGCCCGTTATTGTTCTAAATAAAGTTGATTTATTTGGCAACGATAACGTTGCCCAATTACAAAACCACATGCAAAACTATTCAAATATAAATATACCCCTTTTTTATGTCAGTGCTAAAAGTAATCAGGGGATAGAATCACTGCTTGGTATAATGGCAAACAAAACGAATATTGTTGTCGGCCAGTCCGGTGTAGGCAAGTCATCTATCGTCAATGCCATCCTGCCCGAACAGCCTGCATTAACAAAAAAAATATCAGACAGCACCAACAAAGGCAAGCACACGACTACAACCGCTTATCTTTATACGATTCCTGGTAATGGGAAATTAATCGACTCACCCGGTATACGTGAATTTGGCTTATGGAATATAGACAAAAATGAACTTGCACGTGGCTTTAAAGAAATACAGCGTTATAGTGAACAATGTAAATTTCGAGACTGCCTGCACCATGCCGAACCCGGCTGTGCCGTTGTTGCTGCAGTAAATGAAGGGACTATTAGCAAACAGCGTTATGAAAGTTACCTGTCGATATTTGACTCGATTGATGAAAACTAAACAACTGCCTAGTGCGTAAGCTCCTGCTTCACCGCAGCCGCACCTTCAGTTAGCTTCATATCAAACTCGGACTCCCTGTTCATAACAATAATAGTAATACGCCGATTGCTTGGGTCGGTTTTATTCTTCTTGTTGTATAAAACAGACGATGAAAACCCGATAACCCGGCCAATTTGCTTTATTTTAACACCACCTTTCAACAGGGTTCGACGTGCAGCATTTGCCCTGTCTGCGGATAACTCCCAGTTGGTATAAGGCAACTTAATCTCTTCACCATAATCATTTTCATAGATGACATAGCCTTTGTGAAAACGGGTTGCATCGGTATGCCCACTAATACTAATCCGGTTTGGAACAGTCTGAATTATTTTTGCTATTTCATATAATATTTTCTTTGTATACGGTTTTAATTTAGCACTGCCTAAATCAAACATTGGGCGGTTCTTTTTATCAAAGATCTGAATACGCAATCCATCAGGGGTAATATCCAGATAAAGCTGCTCTTTGAATTTTCTTAACGATGCGCTTTGTTCGATGGCTTTCTTTAATACTTGCAGTAAATTATCTAAAGTCTTTTTATCTGCTTTGCGTTTCGCTTGTTCTTCAGCTGATTCGCTTGCTCTATTGCCGTCCACCTGTAAATCGGCTTCACCTTTTTTGCGCTCGGGCTGTTCTGTCGTCTGACTTACATCCTGGTTTCTTGTTCTGTCTCCACGGGGCATTTCTTTTGCACCACCGAGTTTAATCATGCTGGTACTGGCACCGCCAACACCCTTAATGCCAGCCGGGTTCTTAAAATAGTCAGAGATCCCGTCACGCTTCGCGTCATCGGTAATCCCTAATAACCAGAGTAACAAAAAGAATGCCATCATCGCTGTTACAAAATCGGCATAGGCCACTTTCCATGCACCACCATGATGGCCATGACCACCTGCGACAATCTTCTTAATGACTATCGGTTGTTTTTTATCATCCCCTGCCACGTGTTATTCCTTAACTTAGCTACCTTTAACAAATTCTTCTAATTCAACAAAACCCGGACGCATATCGCTATACAAGGCTTTACGACCAAACTCGACCGCAATTTGTGGCGTATAACCATTTAATGTTGCCATGATACATACTTTTGCCACTTCAAATAATTTAGTATCTTCTTCCGCTCGTGATTCCATGGCCGTGCCCATTGGGCTTACAAAGCCATAAGCCATCAAAATACCCAGGAAAGTTCCCACCAATGCGGCACCCACATGGTGCCCAAGTACATCGGGGGGTTCATTAATATACCCCATGGTAATAACCACCCCCATTACCGCAGCAACAATACCAAAGGCAGGCAAGCCATCGCCCATGCCTATAATCGCTGCACACGACTTATGACTTTCGGCATGGTGTGTGTCTAATTCAATATCCATCAAATTTTCTAATTCGAAAGCATTCATATTGCCACCGACCATCAGGCGTAAATAATCACAAATAAAATCAATTAAATGATGGTTGGCCGCTAACTTGGGATAGGTTTTAAAGATCTCACTTTGATCTGGCTCTTCAATGTCATTTTCCAGAGCCATTAAACCTTCCTTGCGTGATTTGGAAAACAATGCATACATTAAACCCAGTAAATCCACATACATTTGCTTTTTATATTTTGCGCCTTTAAATAAACCCAAAACACCTGCAACAGATTCTTTAATCACCTTAGGTGTATTTGCAATAATAAAAGCACCAATAGAGCCGCCGAGAATAATGACTAATTCAAAAGGCTGCCACAAGGCTAACAAAGCACCACCCGCTGCCAGATAACCACCAAGCACACAAGCACTTACCATGACCAGGCCAAATAAAAACTTCATTCATTTTATCCTTACAATTCTTCTTTCCAGACATTTCTCCCTTAAAGTATCGACCTTATCCACTAAAACTTGAGGAAATATTTATACTAATAGCAATTTTCCGATATACCCGGTTTTAAACTAAAGTAATTCAGGTATCTGTCCGATATTTATAGGTGATTCATTATTTTTAGACATAACAAAATGTTACGACAAACCCGTACAGCCGATGTTTTGCAGGATATTCTGACAAAGATTGGAAACCACCATTTCCCGGTTATGGAAAGGACGATTGTTGCCTTAAAAAGAGCTTGCGCGAAAGATGATACAAAAACAGAAGAAATAACACATATCGTAAATCGTGACCCAGGCCTGACCCTCTATTTATTACGCGTTTGCAATACCAAATCGAATAGCAGTTTACGAAGTGAAATTACCTCCACTTCTCAGGCTTTAATGATGCTTGGTATCGAGCAGGTGAGCCTGCTCCCGGCTAAATTAGCCAATTTAGATAAAACATTAAAAGATCCCGCCAAACACCGTTTACTCACAACCTTTAGCCGCGCCTATCATGCTGCCGAGCAGGCCACAGAATGGGCGCGCTATCGCCGTGATATGAACACTGATGAAATATTTGTGGCTACGCAAATACACTTTATCGGTGAAATGGCGCTGGCAATGATTTACCCGGATAAACTCGCAGAAATTGACCGCTTAAGAAGGCGACGGCAAATCGCAAGTGAAGAAGCCCAGTACCTTGTACTTGGCTTTGCCATTAACCAACTTAGCTATGAGCTCGCAAGAAAATGGGAACTGCCCAGTCTGGCACTGGAAGCACTCAAGCCCGAAAATGCGAAATACCCGCGTGCTTACAGCGTGATGCTAGCCGTTCAGCTTGCACGCAGTGCTGCCGTTGACTGGCATGGTGGCAAAACGCAGGTCATTCAAAATCAAATTGCTGATTTTTTAGATATCCCCATTGCAGAAATAGCCACTGCAAACCACAAACTTGCCGTTGACGTAGCCCGCCAGACAAATTTTTACGGCGTATTCCCTGCCGCCGCCTTGTTGCCTATGTTAGATGATCCACGGGAAGAAGAAACTATCCAGGCAAAAAATCCGAACGAACATGCCGATATTTGTTTGATTCCACAAAGGGATGTCCTTAAAAATATAATCACAAATATAGAAAACTCAGAAACAAAACGCACAATGAAAGAACTTATTCACCTCGTTTTACAGGGAATGCACGATGGTATTGGTTTAAACCGGGTTGTTTTTGCAACCAGAAATACCGAAACACAAACGATGATCCCTTACTCTATTAAGGGCGCAGACAACGATCCTGTGTTTAATCGATTTACTATAAAGCTGCATAAAGAAAATTTATTTGGTCGCCTTATGCAAAAAACACAGGCCATAGTTATCAATAATAAAACACGCCGCACCTTCTGGGAATTAATACCCAAAGACTTTAAAAAACTCGTTGTGACCAACTCGTTCCTTGCTATGTCAATTTTTGTAAAGGGTAAAGAAATTGGACTTTTTTATGCTGACCGGCACACGGTTGATTGCCAGGTAGACGATATCAGTTATCGTTTATTCAAATCAGTCTGCACCAGTGCCATTACTGCAATGGAGCAACTTGACTCATTACATCTTCGGGAATAATATTTCGGAGTTAATCAACCGAAACAACACTGCGCCCATCCAGCGCATGCGACAAGGTTGAGCCATTAACGTATTCCAACTCACCGCCGATAGGCACACCATGCGCAATACGCGTTGTTTTTATATTCCGTTTGTTTGTCATTTCAGAAATATAATGGGCAGTTGCTTCACCTTCAACCGTGGGGTTAGTTGCCAGAATCACTTCGGTAATGTCACCACAGTCCAGTTGTTTAGCGAAAATATCCAGGCCAATTTCATGGGGACCAACACCATCAAGGGGAGATAAATGCCCCATTAAAACAAAATAGCGGCCCGCATAATGTGTTGACTGTTCAAAGGCCTGCACATCGGAAGGTGACTCAACAACACAAACCTGCTGTTGGCTGCGTTTAGGATTATTGCAAACTTCACACAACTCAGACTCGGATAACACCCGGCATTGAGAGCATTCACCCACCAACTCAATGGCCGATGCTAATGATTGTGAAATCTGCATTGCACCTTGCTTGTCATGTTGCAATAAATAAAATGCCATACGCTGGGCAGATTTCTGGCCGACACCCGGCAAGCGTTTTAACGCACTAATAAGCTGGCCAATAAGTGGGCTGTACGACATAGTTCTAAAAATACCATTGTTTAAAATGGCATTTTAAAACCTGCAGGTAAGTTCATCCCGGCGGTTAAGCCGGAGAATTTATCCTGCGTTGTTTTTTCAACATTACGCACCGCATCGTTCATGGCCGCTGCGACTAAATCTTCGAGCATATCTTTATCGTCACCGACTAGACTGTCATCAATTTCAATACGTTTAACGTCATGTTTACATGTCATTGTGACTTTAACTAGCCCACCACCGGATTGGCCAGTGACTTCGATACTGCCCATTTCTTCCTGCGCTTTTTGCATATCTTCCTGCATTTTTTGCGCTTGCTTCATTAAATTTCCAATTCCGCCTTTCATTTATTCATTCCTCATTTTTAAATATGGCATTTATTCACGGGGTTGTACTGAATCAGGTTCGAGATGCCCACCAAAGGCATCAAGCAGTGATTTGACATCGGCATCTTCTTCGATAATCGCTTCAGCCGAGGCGACTTTTTCCTTCTCTATACGCTTCGCTCTTGCAGAAGGTGATTCTCCTGCCACTTCTTCCATTTTAATACTTAGCGATACATCGGTACCTAATAGTTCCTGCAATGACTGCTGTATTCGCATTTCACGATCTTTATTAAGTAATGGGGCACTTGCCGGTGCTAAAGCTAGAACAATCGTCGTGTTATTTATCTGAACAACAACACATTGCTCAGCAACCTGCTTATCCATACCCTCAATATTCATCGCTGCAACAATTTCATGCCAGGGGGAGTTCATGCTAAGAGAGCCCTGTTGCCCGGTTTTATTATATAGTGGCGTTGTAACTTCTTTAACCGCTTCGATATCCAATGCAGTCGGCTCTACCGTCACAGGCAATTCTTTTTTCTCCGTAACCCCTTCTCTGGTTTTATTTTCAGTCACTGGCTGTTGCTGCACAGCAGGGTGATTTGTTGTTTTCGAAATACCTGTATCAGAAGCTGATGCAGGTCTGAAAGCTAACATCCGTAACAGCACCATTTCCAGACCACTGCGTATGCTCGGCGCCAGTTTTAAATCCCGTTGGCCGGTTAAACCAATCTGATAAAAAAGTTGTATTTCTTCAGCACTGACTGTTGCTGCCAAGGCTTCGATAGTTGCTAAAGCAAGACCCTGCTCATCTAACATTGCATTACAGGCATCGGGTACTTGCTGGTACAAGGCAATGCCATGTAATAAGTTTAAAATCGCATCCAACACCCCATTTAAATCCGGTACTTGCTCATTTATTTTTGCTAGCAAAGTCATTACAGCCAGGGCATCCTGCGCAAGCAGTTTTTCCACCAGGCTAATAACAAGGTGGCGATCAAAACTGCCTAACATCGTCGCCACATCATCAAGTTTAATCGTCCCCGCGCCGTAGGCAATGGACTGATCAAGTAAGCTTAAGCCATCCCGCATACTGCCATCGGCGGCAATGGCCAGTTGTTTACATGCCCCTTCTTCATACGGAATATTTTCTTTGTCCAGCAGGCTGTGCAAATAACCAGAAATACGTTCAACCGAAAGGCGACGTAAATTAAATTGCAGACAACGAGATAAAATAGTGACCGGTAATTTTTGCGGATCGGTTGTTGCGAATAGAAATTTGACGTGAGGGGGTGGTTCTTCCAGTGTTTTCAACAAGGCATTAAAACTACTCGCAGAGAGCATATGCACTTCATCAATTAAATAGACTTTATAACGGCCACGGGTAGGCGCGTACTGAACATTGTCGAGCAAATCACGGGTGTCTTCCACTTTTGTGCGTGAAGCCGCATCCACTTCAATTAAATCAACAAAGCGACCTTCATCCACTTCTTTACAGGTGGAACATTCACCACACGGTGTCGAACTAATACCCTGCTCACAATTAATCGACTTTGCTAAAATACGCGCAATGGTTGTTTTACCCACGCCGCGTGTGCCGGTAAATAAAAAAGCATGATGCAATCTGTCGGCATCAAGTGCATTAATTAAAGCACGTAAAACATGCTCCTGCCCGACCATTTCACTGAATTTTTTCGGGCGCCATTTACGCGCTAAGGCCAGATAACTCATATAGACTCTAAAACTCGCTATGAAGGTTAAGCAACAAACTCAAAGCCACCATTCTAGCGACTTCTTGGCTCCGATCCCAGTCATTAATGCCACCATTATCCTGATCAGCACACAGCGTTACTCTATAAGTAGTTGTTTTAAAAGGATATTGGGTGGCAGTCTGTACGAGCTACACCTCGGCACCCGAATCCACCACTACCGTTGCTCCCTTCCGGGCCTGGCGGGGTTTGCGGTTTATCGTCGCGAGGGAACCCATACAAACTACCATAGATTGGCTGAATAAAATC